>VEQI01000204.1 GCA_018883305.1 Limnohabitans sp.
ACCTTGACCTGGTGCCTACCCGGCCGGCGTTGGTGCCGCTGACCTTTGACGCGGCCTCGTGGGCCCCCCAGGCGGCGCTTGCGGGTTTGTCGTTGCCGGTGGACATCGGTCTGGGGCCCGTCCCAACACTTGCCCCCGGGTCTTCGGCTTCATCCGACACGACCACATCGACTTCACCCGACGGGGGGCCGTCCTCGTCACCTGATGCCACGACCACCTCGCCCCGTCCCCGCCCGAAACGCCAACGCCCTGGCGAGGAACCTCCCCACTTCGACGAGGACCTGCTGTTCACCCACCGCGGCCTGTCCGGCCCGGCTGTTCTGCAGATCTCCAGCTACTGGCAGCCTGGCCAGGACTTGCGCATCAACCTGGCACCTGGCACCGACCTGTCGGCTGCACTCAAACGCCTGAAGCTCAGTTCCAAGCGGCGACTGGCCAACGAGCTGACCCAGTGGGTCCCCAGTCGCCTGGCCGACTTGTGGACCCCGGGCCAACCGGTCTGGCAGCGACCCATGGCGGACATCCCGGACCGGGCACTGGACGAACTGGCCGAGCAATTGACCGCATGGTCATTAAAACCCAGTGGCACCGAGGGCTACCGCAAGGCGGAAGTGACCGCCGGGGGCGTCTCCACCCAAGTGCTATCCCAGCAGACGATGGAATCACGCCAGCCCGGGCTGTATTTCATTGGCGAGGTGGTGGACATCACCGGCTGGCTGGGGGGTTACAACTTCCAGTGGGCCTGGTCCAGCGGCCATGCGTGCGCGCAGGCACTGGCGGCCTCTTTGAAAGGGTTATAATGCCCCTTTTGCCGGCCAACCCCAACGGCTGGAACTTTGTTCAGTTGGGGACCACCGCGCGCAGGCTGCAACAGCCCGATCTTCTGATGCATCACCCGCTCGCACACTCATTCACGATTCGTCAATGACCACCATCCGCGTTAAAGAAAACGAGCCTTTCGACGTTGCTCTGCGTCGCTTCAAGCGCACCATCGAGAAACTGGGCCTGCTCACCGACCTGCGTGCCCGCGAGTTCTACGAGAAGCCCACCGCCGAGCGCAAGCGCAAGAAGGCCGCCGCTGTGAAACGCCACTACAAGCGTGTTCGCAGCATGCAGCTTCCCAAGAAGCTGTACTGATCACCACGGCTCAGATCACAGGCTCGCCCGGGTTATCCCGCGCGGGCCCTTGTTTTTTGTCGCCCTGCCCTTTTCGATTCATTGGACACTGCCATGACGACGCTCAAAGAACGCATCTCCGAAGACATGAAGAACGCCATGCGCGCCAAGGACACGGCACGCCTAGGCACCATCCGCCTGTTGCAGGCCGCCATGAAACAAAAGGAAGTCGATGAGCGTGTGACGCTCGACGACGCCGCCGTGATTGCCATCGTGGACAAGCTGATCAAGCAGCGCAAGGATTCGGTGGCGGCCTTTGTGCAAGCCAATCGCCAGGACCTGGCCGACGTCGAGCAGGCCGAGATTGGCGTGCTGGAGGTCTATCTGCCCCAGCGACTGAGCGCGGCCGAGATTGAAGCTGCCGTGAAAGCCATCGTGGCCTCCGTGGGTGCCAGCGGTCCTGGCGACATGGGCAAGGTGATGGGCGCCGTGAAAGCGCAACTGGCAGGCAAGGCAGACATGGCCCTGGTGAGCGCAGCGGTCAAGGCGGCGCTGGCGGGTTAATCTGCAATCAGGGGGCCTCGCGCACCGCCGTGCACCAGGATGCACCGGGAAGGCACGGTCATGCCCCCGCCACCTTCATGCGGTCGATCAGCATCGAGCCAACCGTCTTGGCGCCGTAGTTGTAGACATCGGCTCCTACGGCCTGCACGCCCTTGAACATGCGCGGCAGGCTGCCCGCGATGGTAATCTCCTGCACCGGGAAGGCAATTTCGCCATTCTCCACCCAGAACCCACTGGCACCACGCGAGTAATCGCCCGTCACGTAGTTCACGCCCTGCCCCATCAGCTCGATGACGAACAGGCCCGTGCCAAGTTTGCGCAACATTTCGTCCAGGTCGTCACCGGTGCGTGTATGGCGCGAGCGCAGCACCAGGTTGTGTGAACCCCCGGCATTGCCCGTGGTGGCCATGCCCAGCTTGCGCGCGGAGTAGCTGCCCAGAAAATAGCCCTGCACACGGCCACCTTCCACCACAGAACGCGCACGGGTCACCACCCCTTCATCATCAAAGGGCGCGCTGCCCTTGCCACGCAGGACAAAAGGATCTTCGTCGATGTCGATGTGGTTGGCCCACACCTTCTTGCCCAGAGAGTCCAGCAAAAAACTGCTCTTGCGATAGAGGGCACCACCGCTGATGGCTTGCACAAAATGTCCCAACAAGCCGGCCGCCAGCGTGGACTCAAACAGCACGGGGCATTCGGTGGTGGGTATCTTGCGGGCGTTCAAACGGCTCAACGCACGTTCAGCGGCGTATCGCCCCACGGCCTCAGGTGAGGCCATTTCATCCGCGCAGCGCATGGAGGTGTACCAGGCGTCGCGCTGCATGTCGTCACCCAGACCGGCAATGGGTGCCACCGACAGGCTGTGGCGCGAGCTGGCGAATCCGCCGGCAAAACCACGCGTGTGGGCGCTGTAAAAATGGCTTTGCTGAGCCGACACACCCGCGCCTTCGCTGTTGTGAATGCGCGAGTCGGTGTCAAAGGCCGCAGCCTCACAACGCAAGGCCAGCTGGGCGGCCTCCTCGCTGCTCACGCTCCAGGGATGGAACAAATCCAGATCCGGATGCTGGTGGGCGATGTCATCCGCATCGGGCAAGCCCGCCGCCGGATCCTCGGCGGTGAAGCGGGCGATGTCGTAGGCCGCTTGTACCGTGCGCTCAATGGCCGCCTTGGAGAAATCCGACGTGCTGGCGTTCCCGCGTTGCTGGCCCAGATAGACCGTGACGCCCAGCGATTTGTCGCGATTGCGCTCCACCGTTTCCAAGGCCCCTTTGCGCACGGACACGCTCAAACCACAACCTTCAGAGGCCTCGGCCCCCGCATCCGTGGCGCCGAGTCGACGGGCATGCGCCAAGGCCTGATCCACCAGGTCCTGAAACTGTCCACGGCTGTAGGCAAAGCCCTCCAGGGGCTGATCCGAGGGTTGGCCTGCCCGGGCGGGACGAGAGGTGTGGGTTGTCTTCTTCATGAGCCGGCTATGATACTTGCCGAGGCGACCCACTCCGCTGTCGCCGGTGATTACCCCCAACCCAGTCATGTCCCGCAAACCCACCAAAGGCTATTTCGTGCGCGGTCAGTTCGTTGCCCTGGGCAGTGAACTCGACCTGGAGCTCAAGCGCGAGCTCAAGGGCACGGACAGTGCCAGCAAGACCGACCTCAAGCGCGAAAGCGCCGAGCGCCAAGACCTGGGCGAAGCCATGCTGGGCCTGCGCGCTGACCTCACCCAGCGGTTACTGGACCAGGGGCATGTGGACGACGCGCTGCTGCAAGCACTCGCCGAAACCCGTCGCATCACCAATTTCGAAGGCCGACGCCGTCAGGTCCAGTATGTGGGCAAGCTGATGCGCAAGCTCGACGACGACGACATCGCGGCCATCCGCACAGCCATCACCGAACAGCATCAAGGCAGTGCGCGTGAAACCCAGGCCCTGCACCTGGCCGAGCACTGGCGTGATCGACTGATTGCGAACGACGATGCGGTGTCCGATTGGCTCCAGGCGCACCCCGACACCGACAGCCAGCAACTGCGTGCGCTGGTGCGGCAGGCCCGCAAGGACGGACAACCCACGGCCACTGAAGTGTCTCAGGGGTTGGCACCACGTCATGGCCGCGCCTACCGCGAGCTGTTTCAAATGATCCGTGCCCAGCTCAACCGGACTCAGGATGAGCCTGGCACGGCAGAGGAATACCCCCCTTGCGCCCTAAAAACCCCTCCCGCCTGAGTCCCGCCATGAGCCACAACACCCTGCCCGAACCCGATACGCGCTGCGACCGCGTGCGCATCGGCATTGTCTCCATCAGCGACCGCGCCTCGTCGGGCGTGTATGAGGACAAAGGCCTGCCCGCCTTGCGTGAATGGCTGAGTCAGGCACTGCTCAACCCCGTCGAGTGGGAGTCCCGCTTGATTGCCGATGAACAGGCGCTGATCAGCCAGACCCTGATTGAATTGGTGAATGCTGGCTGCTCATTGGTGTTGACCACCGGTGGCACCGGCCCTGCCCTGCGCGACGTGACTCCCGAGGCCACGCTGGCTGTGGCACATAAGGAGATGCCCGGTTTCGGTGAGCAGATGCGTCAGATCAGCTTGCGCTTTGTGCCCACCGCCATTCTCTCGCGCCAGGTGGCTGTGATCCGCGACAAAAGCCTGATCATCAACCTGCCGGGCCAGCCCAAATCCATTCAGGAAACCCTGGGCGGATTGAAAGATGCGCAAGGGGGCAAGGTGGTGGACGGCATCTTTGCGGCCGTGCCCTATTGCATTGACCTCATCGGCGGGCCGTACCTGGAAACGCGCGACGAGTTCTGCAAGGCATTCCGACCCAAGACGGCCATTCGCCCGCCACGTTGAAGCGCGTTGGACGCCCTGGATTATTTGCCTACCAGCTGATTCAGCTTGTCTGCTTCAAAGTGTTCCTGCTTGGCGGCGTCCTGCGGCACGCAATCGGCGCCCTGTTGGGACAGGCTTTCCAACGCCTTCCAGAGCAAGGCGATCTGGTGTTCCTGTGAGGATGCACTGTCGATCAAGCCACGCATGGCCTGGCTCAGCGGGTCGTCGTCCTCGGTGATGCCGTAGGCATTGAACTTGCGCGAGGCAGCCGCATCGGCGCTGTCGCCATCTTTGGCCGGAATGATGCGTGCCGGGATGCCCACTGCCGTGGCACCGGCGGGCACAGGCTTGATGACCACCGCATTGCTACCGATCTTGGCGCCGTCCCCCACCACAAAACCGCCCAGCACCTTGGCGCCTGCGCTGACCACGACATCGCGCCCCAGCGTGGGGTGTCGCTTGGCGCCTTTGTACAAGGAGGTACCACCCAACGTAACGCCTTGGTAAATGGTGCAACCATCGCCGATCTCGGCGGTTTCTCCGACCACCACGCCCATGGCGTGGTCAAAGAACACCCGCTCACCAATGCGCGCAGCCGGGTGGATTTCAATGCCCGTCAACCAGCGTGACACATGCGAGATGAAACGCCCCAGCCAATGCAAGCCCATGTTCCAGCAACGGTGCGCCACACGGTGCATCACCAGCGCATGCAGGCCGGGATAACAGGTCAGCACCTCCCAGCGGGAACGGGCGGCCGGGTCACGGTCGAGGATGCATTGGATATCGGAGCGCAGACGAGCAAACATGCGTGAAGTCTAGCCTTTCTCGGCGCGATGGCGCGTCATCTGACGGGCAACACCTCGCAGGATGTGGACTTCCTCGGGCGTCAATGCGGCGCGATTGAAGAGTTGCTGCAAGCGTGGCATGAGTTTCTTGGGCGCCTGGGGATCCAGGAACCCGATCTCGATGAGCGACTGCTCCCAGTGTGTCAGCAAGCCCGCTATTTGCTGAGCATCGGCGGGGGCGTCGGCCTTGACCACCTCTTGATACGCCCCCTCCTTTTCTGTCAAGGGCTGGTCTGACGCTTGTCGGACTGCCCCCGTCCAACCGCCCAGCGCCTCGCGCCACTCATAGGCAATCACCTGTACCGCACTGGCCAGGTTGAGTGAGCCAAACGCAGGGTCCGTCGGGATGCGCAGAGCGACATGGCAACGGTACACATCGTCGTTGCTCATGCCAAAGCGCTCAGACCCAAAAAGAAACGCCACGCCCTGCGGGACGGACTGCGCCAGCGGGCCCAGATGCTGCCGCGGGGTGCGCGTGGGCGGCCCAAAATCGCGCGCCACCATGGCTGTGGCACACAGGTGGGTCATGCCCTCCAACGCCTCCTCCAGCGTCTGCACGATGCGGGCGTTGCGCAGCACGTCCAGCGCCCCGCTGGCCCGCTGGATCGTCTCCTCACGGCGCAGCACGTTGTCCCAGCGCGGCCGCACCAGCACCAGGTCGTCAAACCCCATGACCTTCATGGCCCGTGCCACGCCGCCCACGTTGCCGGCGTGGCTGGTCTCGATCAGGATGAAGCGGGTACGGGGCATGGGCAGGGTCATGGGCTAGGGCGTAAAATCGCTATTGTCGCTGCCTGCATCGTCGGGCACTCTTGTTCAGCTCTTTCGGGCCAGCCCTTCGGGGTGAACCGGCCTGCCACAATCCATGACCACCTCTTCCATCCACCCGATGCTCAACATGGCCGTCAAGGCCGCCCGCGCCGCCGGTTCCATCATCAACCGGGCCGCGCTCGATGTCGAGGCGGTGCGCGTGTCTCAAAAACAGTCGAACGACTTTGTCACCGAAGTCGACCACGCCAGCGAAGAGGCGATCATCGATACCCTCCTCACCGCCTATCCCGAC
>VEQI01000205.1 GCA_018883305.1 Limnohabitans sp.
AGTCTGATCAAATCCGCGTCCGTCGTCTCCCTGCTGACCCTGGCCTCGCGCATCACCGGGCTGGCGCGTGAGCTGCTGATCGCTTCTGCCTTTGGCGCAAGCGCGATGACCGACGCCTTCAACGTCGCGTTTCGCATCCCCAATCTGTTTCGCCGCCTGTTTGCCGAAGGGGCGTTCAGCCAGGCCTTTGTACCAGTGCTGGCGGCCAGCCGCACGCAAGACGGGGAGGAAGCCACGCATCGCCTGATTGATCGCGTGGCCACGGCGCTCATTGGTGTGCTCTTGCTGACCTGTCTGGCTGGGGTGCTGGGTGCGCCCTGGCTGGTGATGGCCTTGGCCAGTGGCCTGGGGCAGCAAGCGGATGCCGAAGCGGCCGCCGTGCAGATGACGCGCTGGATGTTCCCCTACATCGCGTTCATGTCGCTGGTGTCCCTGTCGTCGGGCATCTTGAACACCTGGCGCCGTTTTGCGGTGCCTGCTGCCACGCCGGTGCTGCTCAACCTGGCCATGATTGGCGCCGCCTGGTGGGGCGCCCCCTGGCTGGGTGCGCAAGGTGTGCCGCCCATTTATGCCCTGGCGGCGGGGGTGATGCTGGGGGGCGTGCTGCAACTGGGGGTGCAGTGGCCTGCGCTGGCCCGCCTGGGCGTGTTGCCTCGTCCCCGTTTGACTTGGTCGGGCTGTCGGGCGGCCTGGCAGGACGCCGGCACGCGGCGCATTCTGAGCCTCATGGCGCCAGCCCTGCTGGGGGTGAGCGTGGCTCAAATCTCCTTGCTGATCAACACCCAGATCGCCTCACATTTGCCGGCGGGCAGCGTGAGCTGGCTGAGTTATGCCGACCGGCTCATGGAATTTCCCACCGCCTTGCTGGGCGTGGCGCTGGGCGTGGTGCTGATGCCGCAGTTGTCCGCTGCACGCGCTGCGGGTGATGACGCCCGTTACGGTGCCTTGCTGGACAGTGGACTGCGACTGGTGCTGCTGCTGGCCCTGCCGTGTGCGGTGGCCTTGCTGCTGTTTGCCCAGCCTTTGGTGGCGGTGCTCTACCACTATGGGGCTTTCCAAGTGCGAGATGTCAGCCAGACCACGGCAGCGCTGATGGGCTACGGTGTGGGCCTGGTGGGGCTGGTGGCCATCAAGGTGCTGGCACCGGGCTTTTATGCCAACCAGGACACCCGCACGCCCGTCAAGATTGCGGTGGCGGTGCTGGTGCTGACCCAGTTGTTCAACCTGGTGCTGGTGCCCTGGCTGGCCCACGCGGGGTTGGCTTGGTCCATCGGGTTGGCGGCGCTGGTGAATGCCGCCTGGTTGTGGCGCGGACTGCGTCGTCAGGGACGTTATCAACCAGCCGCTGGCTGGGGACGCTTTGTGCTGCGTGTGTTGGGCGGTTGTGCTGCGCTGGCGCTGTGGCTGTCCTGGGCTGCCACGGCTTGGGACTGGACTGGTCTGCAGGCGCAGCCCTGGGCGCGTGTCGGCTGGATGGGGGGGGTGCTGGTGGTCAGCGCCGTGGTTTATTTCGGTGCCTTGCGCTTGACCGGCTTGCCGCTGCGCAGCCTGTGGCGTCAGTGAGGAGGCCATCATGACGCACATGAATTTGGGACCGTCCACACCTTCGGCGCTCGACTATTTTGCGACCCTGGTGGGGAGCGATCAGCAGTTTCCGCTGATGGAGGCGGCGATCAGCCTGGCGCAGGATGAATACCCGGAGCTGGACTTGCAGGCCGTGTTGAGTGAGGTGGACCAACTGCAGGCGCGCTTGCAGCGGCGCTGGGGCGGCGACCCCGACCCGTTGCGCACGTTGACCCTGCTGAATAAATTTTTCTTCCACGATCTGGGCTTTGCCGGCAACGTCAACGACTATTACGATCCAGACAACAGTTTCATCCATGCGGTCCTGCGCACGCGGCGGGGCATTCCCATCAGCCTGGCCGTGCTGTGGCTGGAGTTGGCTGCCTCGGTGGGCTTGCGGGCACAGGGTGTGGGCTTTCCCGGCCACTTTCTGGTGAAGGTGGTGACGGCCCAGGTGGCGGGCGGACAGATCGTGATGGATCCCTTCACCGGCCAGGTGCTGGGGCAGGACACCTTGCTGGAGCGCTTGGGGCCGATGCGTTGGTCACCCGCGGGCATGACTGACGCGCAGCGCCAGCAGGCCTGGCTGCAGCGCCACCTGGAAGCGGCGCGTCCCCGTCACATCATTGCGCGGATGCTGCGCAACCTGCTGGAGATTTATCACACGCAGGGCGACGAGCCACGTCTGCGCGCTGTTCAGCAACGGCTGGACGTGCTGGGCGACTGAAGCCGGTGATGGCCGCTGAGGGTCTCAGGCCACTGTGACGGCCGCGCCATCACCACGCGGTGCAATGCGACCAATGGTGAAGACTTGCTCGCCCTGCTGACGCAGGGTGGCAGCACACGCCTCGGCCTGGTCAGCGGCGATGACCACCACCATGCCAATGCCGTGATTGAACGTGCGATTCATTTCCAGGTCGTCGATACCGGCGTGCCGTTGCAGCCAGGCAAAGAGCTCGGTTTGCGGCCAGCTGCCCTTGACCAGATGCGCGGCCAGTCCCTCGGGCAGCACACGTGGAATGTTTTCCAGAAGACCACCGCCGGTGCTGTGGGCCAAGGCCTTGATGGGGTGCGCAGCCAGCGCGGCCAGTACGGGCTTCACGTACAGGCGGGTGGGGGCCATGATGGCTACACGGAAGGGCTGACCATCCAGCGTGTCGGGCAGTTGCCCGGCCGCACGCTCGATCACCTTGCGCACCAAGGAGAAACCGTTGGAATGCACGCCACTGGACGCCAGGCCCAGCACCACGTCACCGGCCTGCACGTTCTGACCGGTCAGGATCTTGGATTTTTCCACCGCACCAACGGCAAAGCCCGCCAGATCGTATTCGCCCGCCGGGTACATGCCCGGCATCTCGGCCGTTTCGCCGCCAATGAGGGCGCAGCCGCTGAGTTCGCAACCGCGAGCAATGCCAGCCACCACGCGGGCTGCCGTGTCCACCTCCAGCTTGCCGCAGGCGAAGTAGTCCAGGAAAAACAGGGGCTCGGCGCCTTGCACCAGCACGTCATTCACGCTCATGGCCACCAGGTCGATGCCCACTCCGTCATGCATGCCCCATTCAAAGGCGAGTTTGAGTTTGGTACCCACGCCGTCCGTGCCGCTCACCAGGACCGGCTCACGATAACGCTTGGGCACCTCGAACAAGGCGCCAAAGCCGCCGATACCGGCGAGCACGCCCTCACGCATCGTCTTGCGGGCCAGCGGCTTGATACGCTCGACCAGCGCATCACCGGCGTCAATGTCAACGCCTGCGTCTTTGTAGGAAAGGGGAGTGGTCATGGTGATCGGCGGAAAAGGACGGGGCCATGCGGCCCTGTCGGCGCAGGCAAGTGGTCTGCCCGATAAAATCGCACGATTCTACCGACCGAACACGCCCCCACTGTATGCAATTCACCCCCACCCAACAGCGCTGGCTGACCTGGATCGCCCTGACAGGCGTGGCGGCCTGGATCGTGTGGTGGCTGGGGCCGGTGCTCATGCCGTTCATGGTGGCTGCTTTGCTGGCTTATGCCTTGTCGCCCGTGGTGCGTGGCCTGGATCGGCTCACGGGCGGACGCTTGCCGCGCTTGCTGATGGTGACCCTGGTGGTGGCGCTGTTCCTGCTGGTGATGACTGCACTGGGCCTGCTGCTGGTGCCTGTGCTGGCCAAGGAGCTGCCGCAGTTGCGTGAGCATCTGCCCACGGCCGTGCAGCGACTGGACGCCGCCCTCTCACCGTGGCTGTTGAACTACGGCATTGAACTGCGTCTGGATCCCGCCAGCGTCAAGGCCTTTGTGTTGAAGCACTTCAGCGGTTCCTGGGAGGACTGGCTCGATTCCTTGCTGTCTTCATTGCGCATTGGTGGCAGCGTGGCGTTGGCCTTGATTGGCAACATCATCCTCATTCCCGTGGTGTTGTTTTATCTGCTGCTGGACTGGGACGTGGTGGTGACGCGGGTGCGTGCCCTGGTGCCACCACGCTGGCGCGCTGGCGTGGACGATTTCCTGCTGGAGTGTGACGGCGTGCTGGGCCAATACCTGCGCGGCCAGTTATCCGTGATGGTGGTCCTGGCGGTGTATTACACCCTGGCGCTGCGTTTCTTTGGCCTGGAATTGGCCTTGCCCATCGGGGTGTTCACCGGACTAGCCATTTGTGTGCCGTACCTGGGCTATGGCCTGGGCCTGGTGCTGGCAGCGCTGGCGGGTGTGTTGCAGATGGCCTTGCCGCAAGTGGGCCTGATGTTGGCGGTGGTCTACGGACTGGGTCAACTGATCGAGAGTTTCTTTCTGACACCACGGCTGGTGGGTGAGCGCATTGGCCTGCATCCACTGGCCGTGATCTTTGCCTTGCTGGCCTTTGGGCAGACGCTGGGCTTTGTGGGGGTGCTGCTGGCCTTGCCCGCCAGTGCGGTGTTGCTGGTGGGGTGGCGTCGCTTGTGCGCGTTTTACCTCAACAGCCGGTTGTACCTGGGCTGAGCGTTGGCCTGTTGAATCGCGCATGAAGCAGATCGCACTGGACATCGACCTGGGTCGTGGCGCCACCCTGAACAATTTCCTGCCCGGGCCCAATGCCGAGGCCTTCCATCACCTGCGGCTATGGGCTGGCAGTGACGTGCGTTCGCCTGTCCCCATTTACCTGTGGGGACCTGCCGGTAGCGGCAAAACCCACTTGTTGCGGGCCGTGGCGCAGGCGTTGGCCGAGCGTGGCGATACCGTGGGCTGGCTGGACGCCAGTCTGGCCGAGCCAGCGCCCTTTGATCCACGCTGGCGGGTCATCTTGCTGGACGATGTTCAAGCCTACAGCGCGGTTCAGCAGCAGGCGGCTTTCAACTGGTTTGTCAACGCGGCCACGCCTGCTGGGGGGGCGCCGTGTGGCGTGATCGCCGCGGGCACCCAACCGCCTGCCGACCTGATGCTGCGTGAAGATCTGCGGACCCGGCTGGGCTGGGGGCATGTGTTTCAGTTGCACCTGCTCGATGAGCTCCAGCGCCGCGCTGTGCTGCGTCAGCACGCGGAAGGTCGAGGTATTTTTTTGAAGGATGACGTCATGGACTTCATCCTGAACCGCTTCAGCCGAGACCTGGGCAGCCTGATGGCGCTGCTGGATCAACTGGACGGCTACGCGCTGCAAACGCAGCGACCCTTGACCATTCCTCTCATCAAGGCGATGCTGGACGACGCCTGACCCATGAAACCCCATCTCGCACTCTTTGACCTCGATCACACCTTGCTGCCCCTGGACTCCGACTATGCCTGGGGCGAATTCACCCAGCGCATTGGCTGGACCGACCCGGTGGTCTTCAAGCGCCGCAATGACGAGTTCTATGCCGACTATCAAGCCGGACGACTGGACATTCACGAGTACGTTCGTTTTGCCACCGAGGCGGTACGTCTGAAGGGCCAGGTGCAGGCCGAAGCCGCCCGTGCCCAGTTTTTACGAGAGGTGATCCAGCCCGCCGTACGCCCTGAAGCCCAAGCCCTGATCCAGCGGCACCGCGACCAGGGTTGCCAAGTGATGATCGTGACGGCCACCAATGAATTCGTCACGCGCCCGATTGCCCAGCTGTTTGGCATTGACGAGCTGATTGCCGTGGAGCTGGCGCGCGATGCCCAGGGCTGGATCACCGGCGAAATTGCCGGCGTGCCCTCCATGCGCGAGGGCAAGGTCCAACGTCTGCAACAATGGCTGCTGGCGCGTGGGTGGGATTGGCAGGACGTCGAGACCACCTTCTACAGCGATTCCACCAACGACCTGCCGCTGCTGGGTCGTGTCAACCACCCGGTGGCCACCAATCCCGATGACCGGCTGCGTGAGCAAGCCCAACAGCGTGGCTGGCCTGTACTCGAACTGTTTCCCGCTTCATGATCAAAAAACTCATTCAACGCCTGATCGGTCAGGCACCCAAGTCGGGCAAGCCCTCGCTGGGCAAGCGTCGCCTGGTGCCCGCCAGTGAACACGGCATCAATCCGCAACTGGTCGATGAGCGCGCGCTCAGTGTGGTGCAGACGCTGCAAGACAAAGGCTACGAAGCCTATATCGTGGGGGGGGCTGTGCGCGACTTGTTGCTGGGCCTGCGGCCCAAGGACTTTGACGTGGCCACCAACGCCACGCCAGAACAGGTCAAAGCGCTGTTTCGCCGTGCCTTCATCATCGGTCGTCGCTTTCGCATCGTGCATGTGGTGTTCGGGCGAGGCCGCGAACATGAGGTGATCGAGGTCTCCACCTTCCGCGCCTACCTGGATGCCGGTGCGGCCGAGCAGGTCTCGGGCAATGAACGCACCAGCAAGCAGGCACTGGCGGGTATGACCCATGCCGTGGATGCCAGCGGTCGTGTGCTGCGTGACAACGTCTGGGG
>VEQI01000206.1 GCA_018883305.1 Limnohabitans sp.
TCGCTACATTGTGTGTGTCGATGAAGCCAGCGATCTCATCAGTGATACCGAGGGCGCCCCCATGTTCGATGAACAGGGTAACCCCACCCAGGTGATTGAAAACGTCAAGCGTTATCTGGGCGAATTGCAGCAGATGGACCAGATGACCCATGAATTCACCAAGTTCTTGGTGCAGAACAATTTGCTCACCCCCTTGAACATGCGAGTCAACGCCGCTGACCAAGTGCGCAACATCACGGGTTGCTATGTCATTAACGAAGAACGCCTGAATAACTTCAATGAGCAAAAGTTCCAGGAAGTTCGACAAAAAGGCTACTTGCCCGCCATCTACGCACACTTGATTTCACTGTCCCAGATCGAGCGTCTGGCTGCGCTTAAAAAGCCGGCCGCCGCCACCGCCGCCGTTGATGTGGCGGTGCGCTCTTCGGAAACTTTGCAGTGACAAGAGGGGGCGCGTGGTGACCTGCACCACAGTCCCTGATGCTTTGGTATGGGGGCTGGCCGGTGCCGGTCCTCGACGTTGGTCACCTGCTGTTCAGGACACGCATGAAAAACTCTGAAATTTCTTTCCGTCTTTCCGCCACCGCGACCTGGATGGCAGCGCTCGGACTGGTCTGGCACGTCGCTGCCGGGGCCCAGCCGTCAGTGCCTGCGGTGCAAGCGCCCTCGGCTGGTGAAGCGCGTCAGTCCCTGAGTTTGAAGGACTTTGTCAATCAGCTGCGGGTGACCAACAAGGCTATTCGATCCAAGCAGGCGGAAAGTCGGATTGCGGCCACGGGCATTGAGCGAGCCGAAGGGGCGTTTCAACCCATGGTCAATGCTTCGGCCATGCGTGGACGCAGCCTGACCAAGAACACTTTTGAAGAAACGCTGATCCGTGAAAAGCAGGGCGTGTACGATCGGACCGCAAATGACTACAGCTTAGGCGTGTCCCAGCTGATCTCCACGGGCGCCAAGGTGGAATTGAAAACCTCACTGTCGCAGTTCATCAGCAACGTCAATAGCCAGCAACCTCTGCGGCCTGACGGCGCCTACGACAACCGCAGCCAGTATGGTGTCACCGTCACCCAGCCGTTGCTGCGTGATGCAGGTTCCCAGGTCACCTTGGCGCGTTTGGACGTGGCCAAGCTGGATGCCTCCGTGGCTGATCACACGGCGCGTGACACCGAGATTGGCGCCGTGGCAGAAGCGGCCATTGCCTACCATGAGCTGACCTTTGCCCAACACCGTGTTCAAGCCGCGCACAGCCGTATTCGCAATGCCCAGCGCTTGTTGCAGGAAGCGCAGGCCATGCGTCGCAGTGGTCGCTTGCCTGACGCCGATGTGTGGGAAGTGGAAAACGCCTTGGGGCGCTATCAGGCTGGTTTGAGCGAAGCGCAACAACTGGAGCGTGAGCGCACCAACCGTTTACGCACCATGCTGATGACCGCTGTAGGTAAGGACGCCGCTGGCATGACCACCGTTGATGGCTTGCCGGAAGTTCGTCAAACCGTCTTCAAGGCGGACGACAGTTTGCGCACAGCATTGCAGCGACGTGAAGATTTTCTGATGCGCAAAGAGCAAATCGAGCGTGAGAACGTGCAGTTGACCTACTCGAGAAATCAGTTGCTGCCGCGTGCGGACCTGGTGGCTTCTTATGGTTTGGGGGCTCTAGAGTACTCTGCTCGCGAGGCGTTTTATGCCTCTCGTGCCATGGACTATCCCGTTTGGTCGTTAGGCATGCAAATGTCCTTTCCCTTGGGTCGCAACAAGCAGGGACAGGCCGATATTGAAGCTGCGGTGGTGCGGCGCGAAGATGCCCAACTGGCGTTGCAGGCCCTGGAAGTGCAGATCGCCAATGACATTGACACCAGCCTGTCCATGCTCCGTTCTGCAGCGGAGAACTGGCAGCTTTGGAGTGAGGTTCACGAGCGCGAAAAAAAACAACTGGAGGCCGAGCGGCGCAAGTTCGGCGCGGGACGTAGCGACACGCGTGAGGTGTTGTTGCGTGAAGAGCGGGTGATCAACTCCCAGCTCAATGTGCGTGAGCAACAGCTCGCCTTTGCCCGTGCCGAGTTGTTGCTCGAAGCGGCACAAGGCACCTTGCTGGATCGCTTTCGCTGAGTCGGCGTAGTCAGGAAAGGCAAAGGTGTTCATGGCAATGGCCGAAGCAATCAAGCCACAGCCTGGTGCGCGCATGCTGTGGCGCGGTGTGGCGGTGCTGGCGCTGATGGTGCCCGCGTGGATGGGTTCAGCGTGGATGGGTTCAGCGTGGGCCCAGGCCGCCGCACCTGCACGAGTACCGCTGACTGGCGCGACCACAGGAAGTGTGGGTGCCAGTGGCGCCACCGGGGTGCTGGCACCCGGCGTGACCCAGGCCATGAAGGACATCAAGCTGGGCATGACCGTGGCGGGGCGAGTGGACGGAGTGCTGGTGCGTGAAGGCGCACGCGTGCGCGCCGGGCAGGTGTTGCTGCACCTGGATCGACAGACGGAAGAGTTGGAGGTGCAACGCCGTCGGTTGTTGTTGCAAGACGATTCACGCTTGCAGGAGTTGCGCAGCAAGGAGGTGGTGCTGGCCGAACAGGTCAACGCTTTGCGCCCCCTGTTGACATCGGGTGCCGTATCGCGCAAGCAAATGGAAGACGAAGAAATGGCGCTGGGGGCCGTGGTGGCTGAACGCAAGGCCCTGGAAATGGCCAAGCAGCGCGAGCAAGTGGAATTGGACCTGGCCGTCGAGGCTTTTGAGCGACGTCACCTGCGTTCACCCATCCAGGGCACTGTCACCAAAGTGGTGCCCCGCATGGGAGAGAGCATTGGCGCGCATGAGCCACTGGTGTACGTGGTGGACACCAGTCGGGTCCGCTTTGTGGGCAACATCCCGGCTGCCCAGGGCGCCTTGCTGCGCGTGGGCGCGCAGGTCACGTTGCGCTTGGGCGCCGAGTCGGGCATCACGCGGACTGCGCGGGTGATGTTTGTGTCGCCAGTGGCCGATCCCGCCAGTGGTCTGGTGGAGGTGATTGCCGAATTTGACAACCCTGATGGTTCGGTTCGTCCGGGCATCATGGGGCGACTGGTGTTGTGAACAGGGCTGAAATGTCAACGCAAGCCCCGCAGCACCAAGACCCACCACTGGCCCAGGCGGCCAGTGCCCGTCTCAGCGCGTTGGCGCATCGCACACTGGCCGCCGAACAGTTCTGGCCGCAATACCTGCAATGCGTGGGCGAAGTGCTTTCGGCGCGACGGGTCTTGCTGCTGGTCTCCTCTGTCGGACGACCATGGCAAGCTCGTGCGCAGTGGCCGTTGCGCGGTGCAGATCAGTCTGGCGATGCCGACTGGACACTGGCGCTGGTGGAGCATGCACGCCACGGCCAACCTCGAGTGCTGCGCGATGAGGCTCAACAACAAGCCTTGGTGATGACGCCATCTGCAGACGCGTCGGATGCTGCCACGCAAGTACTGGCAGTGGTGGTGCTGGATGTAGACCGCCAACGATGGGATGAGACCGGCTTGCTGGCCTGGGCTGCCCTGGCCGAAGGCATTCCGGCGCAATGGGCCCTGCATCAGCAGTCCTTGCCGCAACATTCATCGCCGACAGTGAGGGCTGCCCATGACGTCGTTTCGTCGATTGACGATGCGCGCCCCGAATCACCGCTGCCTGGCGATGCACCAGCCACTGACACCCCGCCTCAGCTGCGGCCCAGCGCACAGGACCGTGCACAAACCCTGCACGAGGTCATGCGGCTGGCGATTCGGCTCCAGGAAGAAAAGCGTTTCATGGCCATGGCCATGGCGCTTTGTAATGAGCTGGCTTTGCGCTTTGACTGTGAGCGTGTATCCCTGGGCTGGGTGGAACACCATGACCTGAAGCTCACCGCTGTCAGTCATGTGGAACATTTTGATGCCAAGTCGCAAGCCACGCGTGCCCTGGAGGCCGTGATGGAGGAGGCGATCGATCAGGAATCGGTGTTGGTGTATCCACCTGAGCCTGGCACCGATCCGGTGCTGCGTGCGCATCAAGCCTACTGTGACAAGGTAGGCGCCACCCACTTGACCACCGTGCCGATGACCCAGGGTGAAAAGGTCACGTCGGTGCTTTGCCTGGAGCGGCAAGCCTGTGCGTTGACCCCGGCCCAATTATGGGAGCTGCAGCTCATCGGTGATGCCATTGCCTGTTGGCAGAGCACCTTGCACGATCAAGATCGCTGGTTGGGTGCGCGTTGGTGGTCCTCTGTGCAAACACAGGCCGCCCAAATCCTCAAGCCACGCCATACGGGTTTCAAGCTGGCAGCTTTGGGGGCTACGCTGCTGTTGGCCGTGCTGGCGTGGCTGCCTTGGCCTTACCGTGTGGACGCCAGTCTGGCGATTCGCAGTCTGGATTTGTTGTACATGCCCGCGCCTTTCGATGGCTATTTGCGAAAAGTGAACGTGCTGGTCGGCGACCAAGTGGCCGAAGGTGCCGTGATGGTCGAGCTTGATACTCGAGACTTGGCACTGGAAGCGTCGATGGCAGAGTCAGACTGGATCCGTCACTCGCGGGATGCGGAGAAATCCTTGGCTGCGCATCAACTCGCCGAGATGCAGATTGCCGCTGCGCGAGCCCAGCAATCGGCTGCGCGTCTGGAGATGATTCGCTATCAGCTCGATCACGCACAGGTGCGAGCACCGTATGCGGGTGTGGTCATTGAAGGCGATCTCAAGAAAAACCTGGGTGCACCAGTGCGCAAAGGGGATTTGTTACTGAAGCTGGCCCAGACCAGCAACGCGTATCTGGAGCTGGAGATTGATCAGGCCTATATCCACGATGTGAAGGTGGGTAGCCGCGGGGAATTTGCACTGGTGGGACGACCGCAGGAGCGTTTTCGCATCACGCTCTCGCGCATTGATCCTGCAGCGGTCAATCGCGATGGTCGTACCTATTACGTGGCACGTGCGGATGTGGACGGCAGTTTTCAACCGCACTGGCGACCCGGCATGGGCGGTAATGCCAAGATTGATGTGGGCACGCGCAGCCCCCTGTGGATCATGACTCAGCGCACTGTGCGCTTTTTGCGGGAGTTCTTCTGGATATGAGCCTGGAAGAAGCCGGCGGCCGAACGTTCAGCGATGCCTGGCACCGGGTGGCTGGCGTGCGTGCACGCTTGCGCACCAGCGTGATTGCGCATCGTCAGCATTTTCGGGGGGAGCCCTGGGTGGTGCTGCGCGATCAATTCAGCCACGAATGGTTTCGTGTCACCCCCGATGCCTGGACCTTCCTGTGCCGTTTGGGCGACGGGTTGACCATCGATGAAGCCTGGAACCGCTCACTGGCCGTGGACGCGGCGCGTGCGCTCACGCAAGAAGAGGTCGTGCAACTGCTGGGACAACTCAACTTGGCCAACCTGTTGCACTATGACCGGGCAGATTCCCAAGCCAGTCAATTCGAACGTTTCCAAAAGCGCAAGTCACGGCAACTCAAAACTTTGCTGATGGGATTCTTGTCCATCAAGATTCCGCTCTTTGACCCGGACCGCTGGCTGGATCGGGCTCTGCCAGTCATCCACGCCATCTGCAGTCGCTGGGGGCTGGGCTTGTACCTGCTTTTGTTGTTGGCGGGACTCAAAGCCGTGGTGGACGAGTCGGATCGCTTGTTCGATCAGTCGTCGCACTTGTTGGCGCCCAGCAATCTGGTGTTGCTGTATCTGGGTTTTCTGTTGTCCAAAACCTTGCACGAATTCAGCCATGCGGCGGCGTGCAAATGGCTGGGGGGCGAGGTCCACAAAGTGGGTGTGATGCTGCTGTTTTTTGCACCCATTCCCTTCATGGACGCCACGTCCGCCTGGGGTTTTCGAAGTCGGCGCGACCGAGTGCTGGTGGGGATATCGGGGGTGGCTGCGGAGTTGGGGATGGCCGCGGTGGCTGCGCTGGTCTGGACCATGACGGCGCCAGGAACGCTCAACTCGCTGGCCTACGACATCATGTTTGTGGCCAGCGTGTCAACGGCCGTGTTTAACCTCAATCCGTTGTTGCGCTTTGACGGCTACCACATCTTGGTGGATCTTCTGGAAGTACCTAACCTGTTCCAGCGTTCACGCGACCAGTTGCGTTACCTGGCTGAGCGGTATGTGCTGCGCTTGCACGATGCACAGCCGGCAGCACGTACCCGTACCGAGGTGTTTTTGTTGCCGCTGTACGGCATCAGCAGTCTGGTGTATTGGGTGTTGCTGATGGTCACGATCGTGGTGTTCATTGCCGGCGAATACCTGGACCTGGGGGTGGCCTTGGCCCTGTTGCTGATCTTCACATCGGCCATCATGCCGATGTTCAAGTTTGTGAAGTATTTGTACAACGATCCGCGTTTGGGATTCCGACGTGGCCAGGCCGTGGCGATTTCCAGCAGCCTGAGCCTGTTGCTCTTGTGCTTTCT
>VEQI01000004.1 GCA_018883305.1 Limnohabitans sp.
ACTCAGGCTCACGTCCAGGTTGGTGAGCTTGAAGCGCGTCACATCCTGTCCGGTGGCGAAGTTGGCGCTCAGCGTGCGCCCACCCACCACCAGGCTTTCCTGGATGGCACGTCCGGTACGGTTGAGATCCACCGTCACATCGCCAAACACCGAGGTGCCCGCCAATCCTGGCACGGCAATGGCCGCTGTGGCCGACATCGTCAGGGCATAGCCCTGACCCGGCAGCACCATCAACAAGGAACCGTTGGTCATGCCGGCCTGCTGGCCCTGCACATTCACCATGGCCTGCAGACCACTGGCGCCCAACACCGTGCGCTGCGTCAATCCGCTGCCAGTGACACGCACGGCAAAGCTGCCTGTTCCCGACAGCAAAGGCTGTGCAGTGGCCGCGGCATTGGCCTCGCGCAATTCCAGGGTCAGCGTGCCGCCGGCTTCAAACGTCTGGGTACGGAAGTCCAACGTACTCACCGTCGCGCCGCGCATGCGCACGGCCGTTGTCCCCGAGATGCGCCCATCTCCATCCAGGTCACCCTGGGTAAAGTCCACCACCGTGCCGCCCAGTACACCACTGCCTGGTCCCATGTTGACACCAATGCTGAGCATGCCGCCCTTGAGCGTAAGACCGCTCATGCCCGCCAGCGCCGCGCTGGAGGCCGTGGCCCGCATGCCCACGAAGGTGCCACCCCCCTCTTGATCGGTCAAGACCATCAGGCCCAGGTTGGCGCCACTGAGCATAGCCCCGACAAAAGCATCCGTTCCCAACCCACTGCCCAACTGGGCCGAGACGTTGCGCGCGGACAGCATCGTCACATCCATGCTGCGTTTGTTGCCATCATTCAACGTCACTGTGCGACTGCCCAGTCGCGCCAGGCCGAAGGTGCCTTGCAACAGCACCGAACCCGCCACGCTGATCTTGGCGTCCATCGCCAGCGACAGGAACGCACCACCCGCGCCCACAAAGTCCAGTGCAATGGTTTCCGGCGTGTTGTTAGCCATCTGGCCCGTCAGTACCTGAATACGCCGATCGGCACTGGCCGTCTGGCCCAGGTCCAGCACCTCGGTGGCCGGCACGCCACTGAGGGCACCGAGCGCCATGTTGGCTTCCAGGGTGATGACATCGGCCTGGATATCCAGGCTGTCTGCGGGCAGGCCCAGCTGCTGGGCACTCAGGGACAGCCCATCCACACGGGCCTTCAAAGCCAGCCAGGAGCGGCTGTCTTTCGCATCGGCATTCAGCGGACGCATCAGGGCCAGGGCAAGGTCGATGCCCTGCCCACCCAGGTTGACACCGGCGACGCTGCCTTGCAGGTTGCTGGCCCCGATCACGAAGCCCGCGGCCCGGATCGTGCGACCGCCCACCACCACGTCGCGCTCTTGCCGAGAGATCATCAGCGAGCCGCTGGCGTTGAGCTGATCACCCACCCGCACGGACATGGTGCCACCCACTTCCAGCAATTGACCGCTGAAGTTCAAGTCCACTTGTCCGGTGGCGCCAACTTTCAGCGCCAATTTTTTGGTGCCCGACCAATCCAGCGTCGTGGCATTGTTCTGCCCCAGGCTGTCCTGCCCCAATCCGAGGTTCAGTCCCAGCGTCAGATGCTGGCCGGACAAGTCCACGCCAAAGGACGAAGCCCCCATCACGCTGACCGAATCAGCCGTTCCTCTTGCCGACACCCAGGTGCGGTTGTCGCCAAGCGCGTTGGCACGCGCGATCACCAGCCCCACGTCCAGTCCGCTCAGGATGAAGCCCTGGGCCGACGCATCGCCACCCGTGGTGACGCGTGCAGACAAATCTGTGCCCCCAATGATGATGGCTTGTGTGCTGACCGTGCCTCCCCCCGTGAGGGACAGGTTGCGTTGTCCGATCTCAAAGCCCACCGTGCCACTGAAGGCCAACGCGTCGCCCACCATGGCATTCACAGTTCCGCTGGCGCGGGTCAGCACACCCTGCTGGCCATCCAGGGTCAAGATGGAAGTGGTTTGTGGTCCGGTCCGGACGGTGACGGGTGTCTTCTTGAAGTCGATCACATACGCGTCCGCGCTGTAACCAGAGGGCAGATCCATGACGCGGTTGAGCTCCAACGACAGCGCCGAGGCGGTCAGCGTCACCTGCGGCAAACCCACCAGAGACACGGCGCCCACGTTGGCCGACAAGCCCAGCCATGAAGCACCCTGAAGCACTTTGGTCGTGGCGTACTTGGGATCTGCGTAGGACAGGTCACCGGACGCTATCTGGATGGGCGTGAAGATGCCCATCGCCAAATTCAGATTGGACAAGGACAACCCCACCGCACTGGCGTTAGGCGTGTCTAATGTGTCAATCTTGCCGTCATGATTGCTGTCCACCAGGTAAGGGCCGCCCACGCCGAAGAAGCCGGTAACGCCTGACATGCCCAAGGTGAGTTGATCCACGTAGACCGTCTTGTCGGTGGCCAGCTTGACCGTGGCACTGCGTTTGTCAAACGCAGCCGAACCTTCCACATGCAACACGCCTGCCACATCCAGCCGCGCATTGGCTTGCACGCGCACAAACTCGCCCTCGGCACCACTGAGCGAAAGAGTACGGGTCGTGCCGGTGCCCGTCACCAGCGCAAAGTTGTTGTTGGAGAAGTCCATGACACGGTGCGACACCGCGTCTGCCAGGTTCATCGAGACACTGGCTTGGGTGATTTCTGCGGTGACCTGTGGCACGCCCACCAAACGGGCCGCACCCGCGGAGGCCTCCAGCGCCACGCGCGTGGGCAAGGCTTGTGTGCCAGTTTGCACCGACGTGGTGAACAGACCACGGCCCGAAGCGGCGGCCGTGAGTTGGGTACCCGAGGCATTGAGTCCCAGCGCACGCCAATCCAGGCCCGAGGTGCCATTGACCAGGCGCCAATTCACGCCCGCGTCGTTGGACACCCATATCCCGCCGTTCACGCCGTTCGCGGCTGCGGCAATGGTACTGCCATCGGCCGAGACAGCCACCGCGGTCCAGCTACGCGGCGTGGCCACTTTCTTCCAGGTCCAACCCGCTTCACGGGTATCCGCCAAGTACAAGGCGTCACCCGGACGCGCCAGCACCAGTAACGAGCCTTTCACGGCGGCGTTGGTGGCACTTACCAAGGGTTCACTGGCGTCCAGCCCCACCCAACCACTGCTGGGCAAGCCGCTGGTCTGGCGTGCCCACACGGTACTGCCATCAGCGTTGACATTGCCGATAAAAATGCCGTCATCGGCCGCAGCCAGCACATGTGTGCCCGCGTCGTAGGCCGCAAGCAGTCGCCACGCCAGATCGCGGTCCGCTGCCGCCTGGGGCGTCTCGGTCCAGGAAGTGCCTGCGGCCTGTCCTGAGACTTGCAAGGTCCCACGCAAGGCATCACGGTCGGCTGCTCGCACCACCTGCACCTGTGTCTTGCCCACTACATTGACTTGCAGCTTGAACGCCTGATTGACGCCTTTGCTGTACACCGCCAACGCATTGGCGTTGGCGTTGACGGTCACCACGGCATTGGCAGCCGGCATGGCTGCCCGAATACGCTCCAGATTGGCAATGGTGGCTTGCATCACCTTGATCTGATAGGCATTGGTGCCCAACCAATCCAGATAGGCAGGGAAAGCCTGATAGGTCGCCAGTGTCTTGCGCGCGGACTCAATGGCCAGATCCTGTTGACGCACATCGTCAAACATCTTCTGAATTTTGGCCAGCACATTGGTCTGGACCTGCAAATCCGTCGCCAATCCGCCGCTTCCATCGCCTTTGGCAGTCAGGTCGTTGCGCGTCACGGTGTAGGTGATCGGCTGGGCACTGATGCCGCTGAGGGAGATCACATCGCCTTCCGCCGCACGACTGGTGAGCACCACCATGTCCAGTTGGGTCGTGGTTGCATTGGCCAAGCGCGTGCTCTCCACAAGCGCATTGCCCTTGACTGAAACACGCATGCGCGTCCAGCCCGCGTCGGTCGCGTCCGAGCGAGCAGCCAATGTCACCACCGGTCCGTTGCCACCAGCCTGAGCCAGCGAACCTTTGGCGTCATTGATGGCTTTGCGCAAGCGCGCCGCCACGTTGGCGTTGACTTCGTCCGTGGAGCCTTTCTTGGCGCTGCCTTTGCCGTCAGAGGTGAGGTCGTCGCTCACCACCGTGTAGGACACGTCACCTGTGGCCAGACCAGCGACGGTCACGACATCACCCACTTTCCAGGTCCCTGAGAGACGAATCACGTCGGTGCGAATCGGGGCCGGAATATCCGCACTCACGATCCGACCATCACGCACAATCACCGCATCGATGTAACGATCCTGCGCGGCCGCTGTGGCCGCCCAGGTCAGACCACCATTGATGGAGCGCAAAATCCCGCCGCCATCCACTGTCACCAGCAAGGTCTGCCCATCCTCCGAAATCGTCACCGAGGTATAGCGCAGACCGGTGGGCACCGTGTTGATCTGGGTCCAGCGTTGACCGCCATCGTTAGACACCCACAGACTGCAGTTCTTGGGGTCGCTTGAGGAACGAGCCAACGCCACCTGTCGAGTGCTCGACACGGCAATGTCACGCCACTCCAGCGTTTGTGCAAGTGTCTCGCGCACCATCTCACGCTCAGCGGCCAACACCAGTCCGAAGTTCACATCGGCCAGTGAAAAGCCCATGGCGTCATCGCCCGGGGTGTCGTTGCTGTCGATCTTGCCGTCGTGGTTGCTGTCCACCAAGGGCCCCCCACTCAGGCCTGCAAATGCTTGCAGATTGGCACCGCCCAGCGTCATCACATCATGACTGACCACGCTGCCATCCGACAACGTCAGGGTTCGCACAGATTTTTCAAAGCCGAGTGAGCCGCCCACGTAGAAGAAATCACCCACACGCAGTTGAATATCACCTGAGACACGCAGCAATCCGCCTCGGTCACCCTGCACGTCGAGGGTTCGCGTGATTCCCGTGGCCGTCGGCACCAGAATCGATCTGGCCTTGAAGTCCACCACTTGGCTGGCCTCATCCGTGCCGTCCGGCACGTTGAACACCTGGTTAACCACCACTTCCAGATTCTTGACCTGCAAATCCAGTTGCGAGACACCCACAAACTGAATCGTGCTGGCGCTGGCCTCCAGTCCCATCCAACGCATGCCGCTGTAGCGCGCGGCTTGGCCAGCGCTGGGGCTCAACATCGCCAAGGCAAATTCACCACCCGTCATGGCAAAACCGACGGCTGACTCATTGATCTGGTCATTGGCATCGATAACGCCATCCAGATTGCTGTCTACCAGGTATGGGCCACCCACGCCCGCAAAAAGCGTCAGACCACGACCACCCAGCAGCAATTGATCCACCACCACCAGGCTCTTGTCTGCCAACTGCACCGTGGTAGTGGATTTTTCCAGCCCCAGGGAACCACGTGCGTACACAAACCCCGCCACGCCCACCTCGAAGTCGCCGGTGGCACGAATGAGTTCCCCACGCGAACCGTCCATCTTCAGTTCGATCTGGGTCGAATAGCCGGTCGACACTTTGAAGGGCTGCGCCGCCAGATCCAGCACTTGCGTGCGCTCTTGCGTGGTGGGCAAAGCGTTGTTGACCAGATTGAGTTCCACCGACAGTTTCTGAGCTGTGGCCGTCACACCCGTCACACCGACCAAGGCCACTTGATCAGCCGTCGCCTGCAGGGCCACCCAGTTTCTGCTGCTGCCAGCGGTCTTGTCCCATGCCAGCAAGACGCCAAATTCAGCATTGGTGACCGTCACACCCATGGCATCCGGTCGAGTGCTGTCACGCAGGTCAATCACGCCATCGCCATTGCTGTCGGTGCGATACGGGCCATTGATCCCCACGAACGCATTCAGGCCTGTGCCCCCGATGGTCAACACGCGAGTATCCACCTCAGGCCGCGTGCCACTACCGGCACCCGCCAGTTTGAATCGCACATCCGATTTTTCAATCGACATCGTGCCACTGGTTTGCACAAAACCCGCCAGTTTCAGTGCCATGCCACCAGAGGCGCGCAACAGCTGACCGCGATCGCCATCATGGGTCAGGCGCAGGGCCTTGCCCGTGCCCGTGGCGATTTGCATCCCGGCCACGTTGTTTGTGTCCTTCATGGACGCGAAGTCAATCACCTTGTTGGGTGCTGCCGCATCGGTGAAGCCGTGCGACAGGTTGATGTCGATACCCAGCGAAAAAATGTTCAGATCGACATCCGGGGGCAGCCCAATGGTCGCATCGATGCTGCCCACACTGCCGGTCAGTGCCGTCCAGCGCTTGTCGGTATACCCGGCGTCCTTGGAAGTGAAGAGCGCCAGACCAAACTCCACATCACTGACTTTCACACCACGCGCTTGTGGGTTGATGATGGTCTGCCCGTTTTGTTGAACCTCGTAAGGCCCAAAGCCCACGAAAGCCTCCAGCCCGGTGCCCCCGATGGTGATGAGTTGCGTCTTCACCTTGCTGCCATCTGCCAGCAGCACGTCCTGCACACGTCGCTCAAAACCCAGCGAACCCTGGACCTCAAAGAAATCACCCACGCGCAATTGCACATCGCCACTGGCCCGGACGTATTGGCCCAGCGCACCATTCAAGTCGATGGCCATGCTACGCCCAGTACCGGTCACCACATCCAGCTGGCGGGTACCACCGCCGCCGGCAAAGTCGATGACCTTGTTGTCGGCATTGACGCTGCGCGTCGAACCCGAGGTATCCACCAGGTTGAGTGCCAGGGACAGATGGCGGGCCGCCACCGTCAACTCCGGCATGCCCACCACCTGCACGCTGGCAGCGGTGGCCTTCACGGCAGCCCACTTCAAGCCCTGGGTGGCAGTCTCTCCAGCACGTGGAGAGAACAAGGCCAGCGCAAAGTCCACATCCGTCAATGCGAGACCCACCGCATCCGGCTGGTTGCTGGCGTTGTACAGCCCATCGGATGGACCATTCAGCCCCACAAAGGCGTTCAGATTTTCACCGCCAAACGTCAGCATTTCCGTGTTGGCCTTGGTGCCATCGGCCAGCACCACCTCACGCAAAGAACGTTCAAACCCCAGTGTGCCCGAGGCTGTGACGAAATCGGCAATATTCAGTTTGAAGGCGGATGACGCCTTGACCTGCGTGCCGCGAGCGGCATCAAAGTCCAAGGAGATGGTCTGGTTGCCATCCCCCGTGGCCACTGACAAGGCTTTCGCAGCCTTGAGGTCCACCACGTTCTCACCTGCGCTGCCGGCATTGATGCCGATCGCCATGGCAGAGGTCTCCAGCGTCATGAACGGGATGCCTACCTCAGTGGCCGTGTCCGCCGTTGCCTTCAGACTCAGCCAGCTACGCGGTGTGTCACGACCACCGGTGACCGCTGTCTCGCGGTGCAGTGCCAGGGCCACGTCCACGCCTTGAAGATCAAAGCCTGCTGCCGTGGCATTCGGACTCTCCCCCTCGTCGTTCAAATCACCATCGTGGTTGCGGTCAACGCGGTAGGGGCCATTGAGCCCAACAAAAGCAGATAGATTGGCGCCACCCACGGTCCAGCGCCGCGTTTGCGCGCTGCTGCCATCGGCAAGCGTCACCGTGGCATTGCTATTGCGCAATACAAATCGACCGTCCACGGTCAAAAAGTCTGCTGCCTGCAGCATCATGCCGACGGTGTAGTCTCGATTAACGCCAAAGTAATCGGCATTGAAGAACATGCCCAGTTTGTCGGCATCGGTCTGGCTGTGGACGGTGATGTCCAACAAGTCCGCCAACGGTCTTTGCACCGCGTCCAACGCCAGTTGTTGCCCGGCCTGGCTGAGTTGCAGCAGCACGCTGCCGTTACCAAACCCGAACAGTCCAGTGCCTTCGGTGAATTGCCCCACCAGCGTGCCCGCCTTGACAATGTCCAGATGTTGCAATTGTTGCGGCACATAGCCAGCGCTGCGGGTGATGTCCAACGTTGCGCCTTGAGCCAGCGTGAGCGTGCCGGTCACTTCAAATCGGTCACCTTGTTGCGGTCCGGTCAGTTGCAGGGCCAAATGCTGGTTCGAGGCCAGCGTCTGGTTGCCCTCAATGCGCAACAGACCGGGCGAGCTGTCGCGACCCATGGTGCCAGCCGCCACGTTGCCACTGGCATCCACCAGCTTCAAACCATCTCTGGCACGCACCACCATGTCACCCGTGGTCACCCATTGTGCGGCGGTGAGCTTGTTCACGCTCAGGCTGGCGGCCAATTCCATGGCGCCACTTCCCGCACGCAGGTCACCCTTGAGCACCAACTGCGAGTCCGTGCCCAACGCGCTCAGGCGAATAGCGCCCGCGCCATTGGTCTGAATGGTGGTGTCAGCAGCCAATGTGAGACGTCCGACCTGCGTGGCACTGCCCGCCGTCACGACGATGTCACCACCCCACGTGCTGCGCAAACCATCCAGCGCGGTGGTCAAAGACGATGTTGGCATCCAACCGGCTCGCGAGACGGATACGGAAAGACCACTGTCGATGGTTGCCGTATCGGTCTCATTCAAACGCAGGTCAAAACCACTGCGCGCGGCCAAGCTGCCCGCGGCCAATTCAAGCGCATTGGCAACACCCACCAGCGCGCCACCTGAGGCACGGTTGGCACCAATATCCTCTGCGGCGTCCAGCAGAATGCGCCAGGCCTGGATGTCAGGCGTGGCGGACTCCAGGGTGTCGCCATCCACAATGGAGCCACCACGGGCCACCAGCGCCACCAAGGCACCAGGGGCGTTCACGGCAGACAGCGTGATCGACTCACCCGCACTCAACCGAACGCTGCCACTGCCACTTCCTCCAATCGAGATACGTGTATCCCCCCCCATGTTGATGGAGCCAGCGCCAGCCACCAGCTCGATGCTGGTACCCGCCTGGGCAGTCACCACCGGTGCGTCCAGCGTGACGCGCCCGGTACTGAGACCACCCGCGGCTTCGGAAAGTTTTTCGGCACGCTGCCAGGACAGCAGACTCACAGCCCCTTGATTGGCCGTGACCGTGGCCACCGTGGCGCCATCGCGTTCGGTGATCAGATCGCGATCCGAGGCGAGGAAGATATCTGCCTGGCCGCTCACCCCAGTGCTTCGAATGCGCAGTGTCGACGCTGATGAAATCACCACATCACCTATCACCGCACCGGTGGCAGACGCCCCCAGCGTCACGGTCCCCGTGGTGCTACTCAGGCGCAGGGCTTGTCGGTTGCCGCCAATGCCGGCAGAGTAAGCGTTGCCCGTCGCGGTCAATTGCACATCACTGGCCACCAGGTCAGCGTACCCGGTGTTGGTGCGGGCACTGCTGCCGTAGATGCCGCCGGACAGGGTTTGTAAGCGGGTGGTGGCATCCGCACTGTCAGCACCCACTTGCAAGCGAGACAAACCCAGATCACCCGCGAGCTCGCTGAGGTTCAAACTGCCCGACACGCGTCCACTCAGCAACGTCAGGCTGCCTTGCAAGTCCAATCGCAACGGCGCACTGGACGTCCCTACGCCCACGCCCAGCCAGGTGTTGAGGAGCAGTGTGTCTGCCTGGATCTTGCCCGTGCCCACGGTGGTGAGCGTGAGCGTGGCATCCACACTCAGTTGAGCCGCTTGAACGATGACCGCATCGGCCACGGTGAGGTTGCCTCCCGTGCCTGCGGCATCCAGCACCAGACGCCCACTGCCGCCCAGAGCACGCACATCGGCAGCCAACGTGATAGCAGAGGCCAGACTGCGCAGCACGATGTCACCTGCCGTGCCAGTGAGTGCGCCAGCGGTGATGCCGTTCACGGTCAACGCAGCCGTCGACAAGTTGTCCAGCCATACGATGCCCCCACCCTGCACGGACAGGATGTTCGCAGCCACCGACAAACCTGCGGCGGCTTTCCCCGCTTCGGAACTGGTGGCGGTTGGATTGGCCGCGATATCGCCTTTGACATCCAACGTGAGACTGCTTGCTTGCAAGGCCGCACGCGTGGCCAGGTTACTCACGTCCGTGAGTCCGGTGCGCGGCGCTGCACGGCCACGCAAGTCACCGCCCACGGTGAGGCTGGCCTGGCCACTGCTGCGCACGGCGGTACGGAAGTCTGCATCACCCGTCACCGAGGCCGTGAAGTTGCCAGTGCCCAGATTCAGGCTGGCACCCGCACCCCCATTGACCGTGGTGTCCACCACCAGTTGACCACCCACTTCCAGCGTCAGCGACATGTTGGCAGGCACGGCCCCTGTGATCCACAAAGATCCGCCTACCTTGAGCGTCAGGCTACCCAGCGCCGCTGCGCTGATGTCGGACAGCACCACATCGCCCGCGATGAACACATTGTTCTTGGCGGCGACATTGGCGCTGGTGAGCGTGGTCACACCCGTGGTGGGCAGCACGGTGCTGCCCGCACGGGCCTTGTCACTGCTACCCGCACGCACAAATGCCCGCGCAGCCGCACTGATGAGACCACCCGCCACCAGGGACACTTCGCCCACCAGACCACTCACGGCCACCAGCGTGCTGTTGGTTGACAGATTGATGGCGTCGTAGGCCATCAGATCCAACGCTTTGCCACTGGCCACCTTGAGGGCGGCCTGACCTTGCAAGCTGCCCTCGGTGACGATGTGGACGCCCCCTTGGCTGGCCTGTAACACCCCCAGGCTCAGACCGGTGTTGGCGCCCCAGCCATCGCGATCCGTGAACCGCAGTTCACCTTCACCCGCCACAGCCTGCAGACTGTCAGCGGCCACCTCCATGGCATCGATACCGCCCATGGCCCGCACATCCAGCGCACTGGCCAGGATCACGGGTTGACGCGTGAGATCCAGTCCCGATACCACCGAGATGCTGCCGGCCTTCGCTTGAAGCACCACACCGCCCGCCTGGGCAACGGCGCCCATGGCCAGTCGTTGCGTCAGACTGGATGACCAGTTGCCTGCCAGCACTCGACCGATGACCAGACGTTCCCCGGACACCAGTGTCACGCTGCCACCTTCGGTACGGATCACGGCGTCGTCTGACATGACAATGCCGCCCAGCGATGAACGAACGCTGATGGCGCCACCGCCGGTGGCGCTCAGCGTGCCGCGTAAATAGTTGTCACCATTACCCGTCAACTCGATGGTGATGCCCCCGGATCCTGCCGCGATGCCCAGGTCCTGACCAATGGCAGGCGAGGCATTCACATTGAGACCTTGGGCCAAGATGTACACCCCACCGTTGGCGCCCGTTCGCAAGCCCGTCATGGGTTCGTCAAACAGCAAGCCGCGGCTGGACAGGCCGTTTTGGCTGGCTTGCACCAACGCCACATCGGTCAGCCCGGTCACGTTGAAGGCAAACGACTCATTCAGCCCGATGTCACCTGCGCTGGTTTGTGCCGCCACACTGTTGACACGGGTACGGAACCGGTCCGCCTGTGCACTGCCACCAATGCCATTGAACGCTTGCATGCCCAACTGATTGGCGCTGATGTTGTTGGGCGTGGCATTGGCACCCAAGGCGCTACGAATTGCGCCCGCTCGGGCGTAGATGGCCACGGAGCCATCGGTATAGCTGGGCATGTCGCCCTGGACGGTGCTGATTTAGCTCACGATGACATCGCCCGTCTGGGCCTGCAGACGCACGTGCCCCCCGAGCGTGGCCACCCGACTCCAGGCGCCCATCGTGAGGCCTTGCTGAGATTGCATCAGCACGTCACCCCCCGCCGTATTCAAGCTGAGTGTGCTGCTGGTGGCACCCACGCCCACGCTGAGCGTGCCACCAGATATCAGACCGATGACACCACCCGCGGAATTCACCGTGGCTGCGCCCATCACGTTCAAAGCCTGCCCAGCGCCCTCTACTTGCAACAGCAAGGGAGCGTTTTGCACTTGAACGTTGGACGTTATCGTCAAACTGCCGGCAGCCACCCGCAGGACGGCACCAGCCGTCTGGTCTGCACTGCCTGCGCTCAAGCCGCTCAAGGTCAAGGTGGTGCTGGTGATCTCACCACCCAGCGACGGATCGCCTGCGGGCGTTCGACCGATGGCCCCCACGCGCTTGAACTGTCCTTGCACCTGACCCAAGGTCAACGCGCGACTGGCCTGCACCGACACCGAGCCGCCAGACTTGACGGCCAACGTACCCACGCCAATTTCCAACGAATTCTGTCGCCGGCCCGCATCGCCGACCTGCGTGGCTACGTCCACCAGCAGACCGCCGGCCAAGACATCTTCAGCCGCATCATCGGCCAACGCTTTCAACCCGCCTTGCGTGGATTGCAACGCCACCAAGCCAGCACCGGCATCGATGCGATCCACCGTGATGTCTTGAGCCGCCTGAATACGGACATTGCCATCCGCCTTGGTTGAGCCCGCACGCTTGGCGACCACGATGGATGCGCCCTCGGCTTGCTGGAAGACACCCGTTCGCGCCTGGATGTCAACACCGCCGCTGCGGTTGTCCAGCAAAGTACCCACGCCTTGCAGCACGCTGCCCTCGGCCAGCAGGCTGATGTTGCCCTCGCCCACGGCCAGGTTGGCGTTCAAGCGCAAATCGCCAGCCGTGGACTCCATGCGCAACAGGGAGTACGGTGTCCCTGCGATTGACAGGTTCGTGTTGAGGCTCAAATCGCCCACGGCGCTCAGCAACAGACTGGCTTCGCCATTGAAATCCATTTGCTGGATCTTCAGATCGTCCACATCCGCGATGGACACAATGCTGTTCAAGCGCGTGTGTGTGCTGACCTGCAGCGTGTCGGCATCGATTTTCAGGCTCACCAACAGGCTGCCCAGGTTGCGCACCTCATCCAGCTTGGTGGCCTCACCCGCCGTCAGACTGACCAGTTTGCCGCGGACATGCACATGGCCCTGATCCTCCAGACGATCGGAGGCGATCAAACTGCCTCGGGCCACTTGGATCGCAACATTGCCCGTTTGTGAGGAGACCGAAGACAGCGTAAGGTCATTCGTCCACTCCGTCACGTCCACGTCACCCGCCGATTGGATGGTCAGGTTACCGTCACGCCAACCGTCGTTGCCAGGCAACTTCTGCCCTTGTTGACCCACATTGATGCTCAGACTGCCTGCGTTGCTACGGATCACCCCACCCGTCACGCCTGCCGACCCTGTCGTCACCAGCCACATGTCACCCGCGCTGCGCAGCACGGCCACGCCCCCGGAGACATCGATACGGTTGTCGCTGCCCTGGCTAAGGATGGATCCTGCGGCCTCCAGGCGCATACGTGCACCCGCCGTGATGCCACTCACCTCCAGGTCCTTGACATCCCGCACCCGCAAATCGCCTACCGACGTGAGTACCACGTCGCCAGAACTGTTGACGGCCACGGTCCCCGTGGCATTGATGTTCACGTCATCCCAGACTTGCAGAACCACGCTCAAGACTTCATGACGGTTTTCCACCCATTGACCTTGGCTGATCTCCTGCGCGCCCTCGGTCGATGAGTGCATCTTCATACCCTCAGGCAAGGACTCGGTTGCGTCGACCCGTCGCCAACCGTCCACCACATAACTGCCAGGACTGGACAGATCCATCGTGGCCGTGTCTGCGGTCCACTCATAGCGCTGGTACTGCACCGACACCACGTCGCGTGCTGTCGCCTTGGACAGCACGGCACGCAAATACTCGCTTTGCTGGAAGCCATCTGGCTGCACCACCGTCACACGCTCCGTCGAACGACCCACGCCGCCTGTGGACGACTGCGACACCAGTGTCACGTTGCGACCCTGCACATTCACGCGTTCAGGAGCGCTGGTGACTTGAAGTCCACCGAGGTCTCGGTGCGGATAAATGGCAGCGATCAAATCAGGGGACACCGGATACTGAGCCTGCGCCAGCAATTGGGCACCCGTGGGCAAGCCTGCGAGTCGCAACTCGGTCTCTGTGAAATCGCTGGCCGCCATGCTGGCCAGGACCTGGGCAGGATCGGCTGTCACACGCTCGTAAGAGGCGTCGATGATGGCGCCCCAACGGGCTTCCAATTTCACATCGGCATTGAAGGAGCGCACAGACACTGTCTCACCCTTCCACGCTTGCGGCAAGATGAGGCGCATGTCGCCACTGGTTTCCTGCAGATCGATGGCGCCCTGCGCACGCGCAGCCAGACCTCCCGTGCCCAGTACCGCGCTGTCAACGCGCGCCATCACTGAGCCTGCACCGCCATCCAACAGCACCTGCGCACCAAAAACGCGGGAGCTGTAGGTGGTGCCCAGGATGCCATTGAGCGCCGTGATGCTGATATTGCCTACGCTCACGGGTGACTGATCGCTACCGAAGGTGGCTGCCACCACTTGGCCCAGCTTGAGCGGCACATTGGTTTTGCCCACGGTCTGGTTCACGGTGATGTTGCCCGTGGCTTGCACGTTCAGGCGCCCGCGTGGATCTTTGACGTTGATGGTGATGTCACCATTGGCACGTATGTCTGGCAACACACCGACAAATTCCACGTTACCCGCCACTTGCATGGCCGTGGCAGACAGGGCCATGGGCACAAATGTTTCAGGTTGATCATCGTTGGCCTCGGCCAGCGGGGTGGCATCTCCAAAATTGACACTGCCACGCACCACCATCTTGCCCACGGTGCGAATGTCGATTTGCGGACTGGACGGGCCCTGAGCTGTCTCGACGGCCACCGGCAAGTCCGCTTGCAGGTAGTAGGTGTAAAAGTCTTTGAGACCAGTCACCGTGGTCTTCTTGGTGGTGATGGTCTTTTTTCGCAACCAGCCACCACCGGTGGTGGTGGGGCCGTCAATGGTGATTTCCTGATTCTGGAAGTCGCTGTCGAAATGCGCCAGCGCCTTGGACGCTTTCCAGATCTGTCCATCGGCCAACCGCCACGGGCTGCTTTGCGTCGCCACAAACTTGTACCAGGTCGACGGTGTGTTGGGATTTGCCGCGACGGCAGCCACGTCCAGCACCTTGCTGCCACCCAAGAGTTTTTCCAGCAACTTCCATTGACTGGCGTTGGAGAAATCGGTCAGCGGGAAGTTGAGCTTGCCGGTCTCGCCCACATACAGGTAGAGGTTGTTGGTGGCGATATCGCGCACCTGTGTCTTGTTCTGCGTGACATCTACCGCGAGGTTGCGCTTTTGTTCGTATTGAACAAACAAGTAGTCGCTGCGATTGGCCTGCAGAGCCACCTCGGACTCCAGCAAAGGGGTGCCATCGGTGAACTTGGTTTGCGAGAAATTGGCGGCGGTGTCAGGCACCAGACCATCCCAGTCAAAACCAAAGAGGTTGAAACTTTCCTGCTTGTAAATTTCCAACGTGGTGTTGGTTTTGGCCTGGCCTTCGGTCCAGACGTAGTAACGCCCTTTTTCCGGCTGGTAGTACAAAGATGAGCCGGCGTCCGCAATCTCGGCGCTGCCCACATTCGCATAGGTGATGCTGCTGACGTTGCCACTGCCATCTGCCTTCTTGAGCACGCCCTGACGGGTCTGATGGGTGACTTGACCGTTTTGGTAGGTGTAGTTTTCCTGCCGCAGCGTCGTGCTGTCTGTGATGCTGATGGTGCCGACACGATTCTCCGACACATCGATCTCGTCGAGTTCCAGTGTGAAGCTGGTTTGGTTGTCAATCAGCACCGAGGTGTAGCCGCTGGCCACCCGCAGGCGGCCATTGCCGGTGCTGATGATGGTGCCCACCACATTGATCTTGCCGCCGTGTGGCTTGATCGGGTTGAGAGAAATTTTCTTGCTGGCGTAGTCAAAAGCGCCCGTAACCGAGGCCAATCCCCCATGGCCGAAGGTCAAGCCCGGCTGTGCGTTGCCCTTGGCGTCCGTGAGGCTGACGGACTCACTCGGATTGAAGCTCTGGTCGATGGTCAGTTCAATGCTGTCAACACCGCTTTGCACCAAACCATCCAGGTTGAGGTAACGGGCGTTGATGTTCACCTCGCCCATGGCGAAGATGGTGGACGACTTGGCCGGACTGGTGATGGCATTCATCAAGCTCTGCAAACGGCTGTCCGTGCTGCTGAGACTCAAGGATTTGGACAAACCGGCGCTGTTGTAAACCTGCTGGCCAAACACCGTGTTGAAGTTCAGGTACTGACGCGGATCGCGTCCGGTGTGGAACCAATCCTCACTGGAAAGGTTGAAGTCACCCGTGGCTGCCAGCTCAATCGTGCCTGCCCGCAATTCCCCTGTGACGTTGATGCTGCCACTCAGGTTTTTGAGCGTCAGTTTGCCATCCTCATTCACCACCCGGCCCTTGATGTTGATGTCCTGTGGAGACTGGGGCATGCTCATGTCTTTGAGCGAGGTGTACCAAGATGCCGGATAGGCATCCTGTGTGATGCTGATGACGCTCTCTCCGCCAGCCACTGGCGTGGACAGCGCCGTGGTGTTGAAATAGGTGGCTCCAGGCGTCATGACGACACGCTTGTTGTTCACCAACTCGGTGGCGCCCGTCTTGGCAATACCAATGTCGTTGATTTCCAGACCAAAAGGTGTTTTGTTGACCACCGTGATGTTGGCCTCTCCATGCGCCACCAGACGATTGGCAGCAACGGCCGTTTGCACAGCGCTCTTGGAAGCTTGATCCGCCTTGATGGAAATCAGACCCGCAGATGCCTGGACGTTGGGCATGCGCAGATACAGCACGTCAAAGCTCTCGCGCGCGGAAGAAGCCGCCACACCGCCTGGACCAGTTTGGGTTTCAGATAATCCCAGCTTGGCCAATTGCTGATCGATGTTGCTCAGCAGCACCTGATATCTGGCAATGGCCTCGGCATTGCCGGCGTGGCTTTGCATCCAGCCTACGATCTTGGCTCGGTCGTCGAGCAACTGGTTGGCCACGTTAGCGTACACCAGCGTGGGTAACGCCAGGTCCTTGGGCTTGACAACGTAGAAGTCGTCACTCAGGGCCATGGCAAATTTCTGCCCCTTGTCGCTACTGGTGACTTCAATCTCGCGCCAGCCATCATTTTCGGCGTAGGTAGCGGTGGAGGGATTGAAGGTGGTGGATTCACCCATGCGCTGGAACCAGCGACCATCGGCGGTTCGCACCAACTGCGCAGTCTGTACCGTCAGTGAGGTCTCGCTGCCAGTCAACCGATGGTCGGGCTTGATGGCCTGCCAGCGTTGGGTATTGGTGTAGTCCTCTTTTTCAAGCACCAGGTTTTCCTGGATGTCGCCTTCACCGGGTGGCGAGAAGCGGTAAGACATTCCGCTTTCACCTTTGCCATAGGCCGTTCCCACCAGTTCCACCACAGTGCCCGTGCCCACGGACAATGCCACCTCTTCGAGATCAAGCGCGGCGTAGTGGTACTGCTGGGACTCGTCCAGGCCAAGGGCCTTTTTCTCCCCTGCCGTCAAGTCCGTGCCGACACGGTTCGCCGCCAGCTTGGTTTCGTTGTTCACCTCATAAGGCAAAAGTTGAATCACGGTTCGGTAATTGACACCGGCTTCCACCGTCGCTTGAGACCCCACGTTCACACGGTTGTTACTGACAACACTGGTGTCGGTGATGGGGAACAAAGGCAACGGCAAAATGATGGCCATGCCTTTGGTCACGGCGCGTTGATCTGCCCCGATGCCAGGCTCTGTCAGCATCACCACATTGCCAATGGCACGCACACGAGTAGCTCCCGCCAGGTCAATGGAGTTGTTTTCCACCACCTTGGAAGTTGCCAGGGGCAAACCCGCTCCCAATGCCACCAGCGTCAGATCGGCCTGCGCCGTGGCCGTCATCACATTGGTCGTTCGCGCCGAATCCTGACCTGCGTACAACTTGACGTCGTTGCCCAGCAAATCCGCACCCGTGAGCGTGATGCGGTTATCCGCATCCAGTTTGGTCAGGGCAGTGGCGCCCGCACCACCGACAAAAGACACAGACAGCACATTGGCGCCAGCCGACACGTCAGCATCGCTGCGGGTGGTCAGGAACAAGTCTCCGCTCAAGTTGCTCAACTTGGCTCGCCCGACATTGATGCCCGAACGCAGGTACGCGTCTTGATCCGCCACCGCCATTGAAACAGCGAAGGAGCCGATGGCGTCTACGCGGACCTTATCAATCACGACCGCTTTGGTATAGGTGTCGATGCTGAACCGACCCGTTTGTCCGGACAGGGCGGCCACGGTCATCTCCGTGCCATTGCCAATGTCCACCTGGGCACCAAAGCGCTGGTCGCTGGTGCCAATGTCGGTGACCGTGCCCAACCCGGTCAGGCTGGCCAGACCAGCCGACCCTGAGCGCAACGATTCTTCGGTGGCCGAGTAGCGTTTTTTGTCCGCCTGGTTGTCGGCGCGAATGGTGATGTTGTTAGCCACGACCTTGCTGTCCTGACCGATCTTCACATCGGCCGTACCCGTCAACGTGGTGAGCATGGCTGCACCACTGCCGGCCAGGGCACCGACCGCCAGGTTCTTGGCCACAGCGTCAAAATTCTGGCCACGTGTGGACCACATGTCCAGCAAACCCACTGCAATCTGGTTGCGATCTCCCAGGCCGGCACGGGTGGTGCCCTCGATGCTGAGGTTGGAGTAAGACCCGGCCAATCCCGCAAACACGCCGCCACTGGAGGCGCTGGCACGTTGATATATTTCGTCCTGCGCCTTGGCATAGATACGCAACACCGATGCTGCCACGCGCACGTCCTGGCCCAACTCCGCCACCACCGAACCTGTGTCGCGGGTGATGGCTGCCGAGGCGCCAACCGAGGCGCCGGTACTCACGCTCAGCGCATGGCTTTGGGCATCGGATTTTTGGTTGGCTGTGGCCATGACATCCACCCGCCCCGTATCCAGGGGAGTGAGGATATCCGCCGACCGAATAGACGCCAACACTTTTGGGTTGAGTTCGTTGCTGGCGCCGGTTCCTGCGGCAGCCGCTGCAATCCAGCCAAAGCTGGCCGCAGCAGCGCGTACTTCCGATTGCGCCTGTGCATTGCCCTGGGCTTGGACCGTCACCGACTTGCCAGCCGTCAAACGTGTCTTGCCAGATTCCGGATTGCCCGCCAGGGGTTCGGTGCCCGTGCGGTCCACCACTGCCGCTGTGACGGTGTTAATGGCATTGATGGCTGTGGCACCACCCCCTGCCAGTGAATAGCCAGCCCCCATGCTAAAGGACACAGCCACGGCCGTGGAGGTGGCATTGATGGTGGCAAGGTCATCCGCCGTGACGCGAATATCCCCATCGGATTCCAGCACGGCACGATCCACCGTGGCCGTGACAGTGCTGTTGATTTCGTTTTGAGCCACCGACACACCCAACGCCGTCGCCGCACCCGCAGCCGCGAAGTTGAAGGCCATCGACACGGCCGCCACCTCGGTGTCGATGGTGGATCGATCACGCGCATCAATCAGGATGTTGCCATCCACATCCACACCCGTGCCCGTGGTGCGTTGCAGATACGCACGGGTCTCTGATCCAATCAGGTTGGTGGTGCTGGCACCGGCGCCACTCAAGGCGGCCCCGGTAGCGCCGCCTGACACGGCGGCTGATCCCGAACTGACCTTGGCAGATATCCGTTGTGCCGTATCGGCCTGAATCGTCAAGTCCAACGTGGCTGATGCATCGTCCAATGCGCTGATCGCAGAGCGATCTACGGACGCAATGATGCGATTGGCCGAGGCGGTCGTGCGCTGCTTCCATTTCTTGTTGTCAGCGTAATCCTGCTTGAGAATCAGTTCATCGAGCTTGCCATCCCCGTCCTTGTCCTCCGCCACGAGTGGCGTGCTACCGATGTATTCATAAACCTCGTTGGCACGTGCCCCCGAGGTGGCGCTCAAGCGGATCAAATCCCCCTTGACGATGCGACTGGGCTTGTCCGTGCCGGAGGTGTAGGTCACCGGCCCTTCCCACACCAAGGGGTCATAGCCGATGAAGTTGCGCGCCAGCGCAAGTCCAATCGAGGCGCCCACGCCGTTGGCCCCCCCCACGCCCACACCGACCGACGCTGCCACAATGCGCGCCAGAATGTCATTGGTGGCCTGTGCCTTGACCGTCACGTCTGACGCTGCGCGCAGGGCGCTGTCATCCACTTGAGCGAGCACATCCCCCAGAATCACGTTCATGGCCACGGCACCGGCGCCACTGACGCCAATACCGTTGGCGCCGCCAACACCTGCCGCCAGCGAGGCGGCCCAGGCGGTGACACGAATGGCGGCGTTAGAGGTGGCACGCACATCCACAGTGCCACGCGCATTCAGATCAATGCCCTTGAGGCCTGCAAACACCAGGCTGTCGATGACGTTGCGCGCGATCGACACGCCCACTGATACGGCCGTGCCCGACGCACCCGCGAAAGCACCCGCCAGCGAGGCTGCCCCCGCGTGAGAGCGGATACGAGACTGATCATCGGCATAGACACCCACATTGCGCGCCATCACGCGCGTGGGACGTGTGCCCACGGTGCTGTCTTGCGTGTCCACGCCGGCTTGCACACGCATGCCGATCTGGTTCTGCGCCCACACCCCTGAGCCACTGGCGGTTACACCACCCGCTCCGCCGACCGCCAGCGCCGCCGATCCGGCCACAACCAGGGCCTCTATGGTCTGCTCGGCACTGGCCTTGAGTTGAACATCCTGTCCAGCGCTGACATTCGCGTCGATCAGCAGGGCACGCGTGGTGGCAATGGCTTGCTCACCGACCGCACCAAAGCCTTCCTGACCGATCAAATTGCGCGCCACCGACACCCCGATGGAAGCGCCCACGGCGCCTGCACCACCGCCCGCGATGGCCGCCGAGAGTGCGGCAATTCGCGTGGCGATGATGGAGGCGTTGTGCGCCTCAACCACCACATCGCCTTTAGCCACAATGCTGCCCTGGCGTACCACCGCATCCGTTGAACCCATGACCAGGTTCAACGCCACCGCACCTGCACCAGACACGGCCACCGCACCCATGCCGCTGATGCTCGCCGCCATCGATGCTGCAGCTGAAGTGGCGGTGATGTTGTTGCGCGTGAGCTCCACCGTGCCGTCATCCAGTCGGGCCAGGGTGTAACTGCGCCCACCTTCATCGTGGATCATCCAGCGCATGCCGTCTATCACCTGGGAAATTCGGAGCACCGGCTTGACAATTTCCCAGCGAGTGCTGTCGGTGTAGTTGGCCTTGCTCAAATCAACAGCTTGATGATTTTTGCCGATGTAGCGATAAGTTGCGCCCGCGTTGCCGCCCGCTTTGTGCAAATCTGACACCCGTACCGTGTCACCTTTTTCAAGCTGACGAGTTTCCGCTTTCACCAATTTCCAGCGTGTGGTGTCTGCGTAGTTCTCTGTGCCCAACTCCAACTTGCGTGTAGTTTTGTCGATGTACTGGTAGACGTTGCCTGCCAGAGCACCGCTGACCACGTTGACTTTCTTACCCGATTTGAGGGATTGAGCTTCGCTTTGCGAACTCAGGTAATCCCACGACATGCCATCCGTGCTTTTATAAAGGTACGAAGACTGCACGTTGTCCAGGGCGGATATCTCCAAGCCCAAGGCCTGCAATCCATCCGTGATGGTTCGCAGGCTCTTGACATCGGTGAACTCGGTCGCGAGTTGCCACACCGCCGTGTTGGCATAGTTTTCACGCCACAGATCGAGGGTCTTGGATTCGGAATACGCGGTCCAAAGACTGGTGTCTTCAAAGTTTTGATCTCGCAAGTCCAGCACGGCACTGGTGTTGGTGCCATTGGATGCCACACCCTTGAATTTGTAGATCTTGCCCAGCAGGCTGCTGTCCTGGAAGTTGCTCTCCACTCGTACGAGCTGCCCGATGTCGACAAACACCTTGCCCTCCAGGGTGGTGTGGTCCACCGTGCCACCAATGTATCGATAGACCTTGCCGGCCTCTCCGCCATAACTGTGCAGGGGATCGACCCGCACTGTGTAGCCGGACATCACCTTGACGGCGTCGGTTTCAACTTCTTTCCAAACACTGTCCGTGGTGTAATTTTGGGTGCCCAAGTCTCGCTGCACACCGCTGGTCCCCACGTATTTATAGATACGCCCGGTGTTGGCACGCACCAGATCACCACTGCTGAGTTGCGTTTTTCCTTCGCTCTGCAAGTAATCCCATTCTTGCCCCTCGCTGCTGTTGTACGTGGTGTACGAGCCCGCACTGCCAGCGGCATCCAGCATGTCGGCCGTGATGCCCTTGGCCAGAATGTCTTTCCACTCCAGGCTGAGTAACTTTTCTCCACCGGATTGAGCGTTGACGTGAACATCCCCCGTGCGACTTTGAACGTCAGCCTGTCCGATGGTGGCCAAGGTGTCACCATCAATGCTGTTGAACGCCAACGACAAGCCCACAGACACCGACACGGCCCCATTGGCGCCCACCGCAGCGGCCAGCGAAGCGGCACCCGCCAAGGCGTCGATGGTGGCCTGATTGTCGGCACTGACCGTCACCCCATTGGCGACAATCTTGCTGCGACCAGTGCCCACCGAGCCATCGATGCTGGCTTCCAGTCCGGTCTGAATTCGGTTTTCGGCATAAACACCTGCGCCGCTGGCTGCGGTTGACGCAGCGCCAGACAACGCCACACCGGCAGACAGCGTGGTCACCGTTGCATCAATGGTGGCAATCCCCTCGGCCAGGACGGACAAGTTGCCCGCTGCGTCAATACTGGCACTGCTGATACGGGCGCGCGTGGCAGCTTTTCGATCAGAGTAGCTGAGCAAGCGCCACACACCAGCGTCACTGTAGTTCTGGGTCGAAAGCTCAATGCCCTTGGCATTGGTCTGAGTCTCGCCAATGTATTCGTAGACCTCGTCCGTCAGCACACCGGTATTTTTAAGAACTTTTTTACCCTTGGCCAGGGTGGTGAGCTTGTTGGTGCTGTTGTAGTCAGAGACTTTGTAGTCGTAGGCCACGTCCAGGACATCACCCCCGATGATGTTCTTGGCCACCGAGATGCCCAACGCCACTGCGGTCCCCGCACCACTGCTGCCGGCGAGTGCAATGGATCTCGTGGAAATATCGGCCACGATGTAGGCATCGTCCTTGGTGCTGACCGTGACATCGCCCAGGCTGCCGCCGGATCCGCGCGTGGTGAGCGCCACACCGTGAATGTATGCATCCGACAGGCCATTGATGAAGTTGAAGGCCAGGGTGCCCGCCGCAGCCACCCCCACGCCGGTGCCACCGCCACCCACGGAAAGCGAAGTGGATGATGCCGAGCCTTCGGCCCCGATAGATGCGCCGCGATCCGTGCTGATTCGGACATTCCCGCCGACCACCACTGGGACTGTGTTGCCCGGGCTCCCACTGAGATAGGCCAGCACATCGTTATCCACGTCGTTGCGCGACATCGACAGCCCCACCGACACCGAGGCGCCACTGCCTTTACCAGAAACCGCAATCGACACCGCACTGGACTGCACACTGGACAGAATGCCTGCACGCCCTTGCGCATCAATGATGAGGTCTTTGGCGGCTTTCAAGGACACCAGATTGCTGATGTAGGCTTGCGTGTCTGCGCTGACACGGTTGGTGGCAATCACGGGCGCCACCGTGATGCTCAGCGCCGATGAGCCCTCCCCAGAATCTTCCACACCAAATTCAGCATTCACCGCTTTGGCCGAGTTTTCGATCTTGGCATCGATGACGCCGATGGACAGTGCGCGAACTTCAACGCTGCCCGCCACATCCAGCGTGGCCCCATTGATCCAGGCTTGGGTCATCAGCGTTTTTTCGGTCAGGGCCGAACTGCTGGACGAATAGTCTTTCAACAGCTTCCACAAACTGGCAGGCTGCCAGCCTACCGTGTTGAAGGCCAGTGTCACCCCTACCGCCAGGGTGGACTCCACCGAGGCGTCAACGGTGGCTTTGATAGCGGCCGAGTTGGTGCTGCTGACTTTCAAGTCGCCACCGGCAGTGGTGGCAATGCGGCCGCCTTCAACCCAGGCCTTCGCCGAGCCCAGCACGGTATTGGTGGCCACGGTGACGTTCAAGGCGCCAACATCGCCCGTCACCTCGCTGGTGATGTCCGCATTGACTTTCTCGCCTTCCTGAGCCTGCACCAGGACATCACCAGCCGCTGTCACTTGGGCACCGCTGATGTGCGCGTCCACCGTGCTGCGCAAGTCGTTTCGTACGATCAGGCCACCCGCACCCACCGAGGCGCTTTGTGAACCGCCAATCTTGTCCTTGAGTTTGGCATCCAGAATTTCACCCACGAACTCAGAGGCACCTTTGACAAAGCCCTCCACCGTCCACAGTTTCCAGCCACCATTCACATCTGTGTAATTCTGGAGGCCGAGATTCACCGCATCCGTCCCGGAGACACGAATGTACTTTTCGCCGGCCAGGCCCATCACTTGGCGCCAGTTGGACGCATCTTGGTAATTTTGCTGGTTGAAGTCGATGTCCTTGATCGGCGATTGACCGATGTATTCGTAGACCTCGTCGTAGACTCCGCCTCCGATTGACGTCTGCAATCGGACCCGCTCGCCTGTCTGGATATCTTCACCCGTGTCGGTGGACACATAGTCGGGCGAGGCAATTTGAACCACATCGCCCACATGAACTGTCTGAATGCCCGAGCGATCGGTGTACTTGGTTTCAAAACCTGGTAACGCGGAGGTGGCCAGGCCCACCGCACTGGAGCCCAGGGAGGAAGACGCCTTGGGCACCAAGCTGGCCTCTGCCTCGATTGCAGCCGCATCCGAGCCCGAGACCTTCACGCCACCTGCACGGGCATTCAGGCTGACACTGCTGCCCTCCACATACGCTTTGGCTTCACTGCTGATGACATTGGAAGTCACCACCACGCCCAAACCAGCCTTGAAGCTCATCAACGTGTTCAAGACCGGGGGCAATAAACTTTCGGGCACAAAACCCTGCAACAAACTGTCACCTGTGGACGTTTGATTGCCCACCGAAGCATTGATGGCAGATTCATTGACCGCGTCAATTTCAATCGCACCTGCCGCGTCAATGGTGGATCCTTTGACCAGCGCGTGCGCTTGAGAGGTCTTCTCCGTACCCACTTGTCCGTTGACCAACGCCTCCGTCGCATGCTTGTACACATCGCGGGCTTGCCAACCAATGGTATTGAACGCCATCGTGCGAGACAAGCCAATGCCATTGGATTCGGTGTCGCTCTGGTTGTTGGCGTCAATCGTGACGTTCTCGCTGGAGCGAATGGTGACGTCACCCGTGAGGGTCTTGATCTTGGCATCCAGCACATTGGCATGCGCCTGCGAGAGCACCATGTTGGTGGATACCACGTCACTCAGACTGAGACTGCCCCCCATGAGTCCGCCGCTGGTCTTGCTGACGCTATCCACCAGCGCATCGACGACCGCTTGGTCACTGACATCGATCACCACTTCATCGGCTGTCAGGTCTACCCCTCGCAAAGTGGCCTCGGCCTCTCCGCTCACCACGTTGCGAGCCATGATGCCGTTGGCCGTCACCCCACCCGCCAGTGAACCCAAGGTGAGCATCCGCACTGCGCCGCCCACAAAATTGGCGTCATTTTTTCGGACTTGGACATTGGAGACGGTTCTGTCCCCGCTGTCCCGATCGAAGGCCAGTTTCCAAAGGGTTTTGCCACTTTCGCTGGAGGGTGCAGTCAGCACCGTGACGGACCGACCCAAATCCCGGAAAGACTTGCCGTCGCCATCCTGCGCATCCAGCAAAGCGTCTCGCATCTGATTCGCACTGGCCACCGACACCACGCCTTTGGCGGTATAGGTTCGACCCGCATAATCAAATTTCAAATCGACGTATTGATCGGCCGCCTGTTGGCTGAGCTTCAAATCGTATTGACTGCCCACGGCGGTGACACCGGGTGTCACGGTTTCTATGTCTGCCTTGGCACCGCCCGTCAATGTCGGCGCACGAAGTTGTCCCACATCGGACTCAAGGCCAAAGCGAATGTCATAAGTGGCTGTCGTTGCACTGCCCGCCGTGACCGTGAGCGCACTGTCGCCCAAGGACTGGCGCAGCGCCGCCTGAATCAACAAAGCTTGATCATCACGCGTTGGGGCTTTGAGGCCTTCACGTACCGTCGACACTTGCAATGCCAGGGGTGAGTCGCCCACACGGGTGACCACCCGAGCTTGAATCTGACTGATGTTCTCGCCCACCATGCTGCCTGCCAGCACAATGTCAAAACCCCACCCGGCTTGACGCTGCGCTTGCACCGTGACCTTGACGTTGTCCACGCCAAACCACTGTTGCAACAAGGACTCCAGTTGAACGGCTTGAACCTCTTTGTCCGGGCCCAGTTCAAAGTTCAAATCCGCACGACCCGCCAGGGAAAGTCGAATCGTGGAGCCAGCAGCCGGCTCGGCATTGACCATCACCAGTGTCTGGTGTTCGGCTTGCGACTGACCCAAGGTGAGCACCGGGATGTCGTCGGTCACGACATCACCTTGCGCCAATCGCATGGTGGAGAGGCCTGTTGTCCCTGGGCTCAAGGTCAACCGCTGCACCTCCTGGGTGCCTAATGAACCGCTGCCGGTCGAGGTGACGGTCTTCCAACCGTAGTCATCGATGGCCAGCCAGCTCAGCGCGTCAACGGCGTTTGAAAAAAGGCCCGTGAACTGACCGAGCACACCGGATTTGAATGCCGAGGGCTCTTTCTCCTGCCAATAGCCATCGTTGCTGTAGTCTTCCTGGCCAAGATCAATGCTCTGGGTCGTTCCACCCATGTACCGATACACCTTGCCCGGGTCACCGCCATGGCGATAGCGCACGTCCAGTCGAACGGTGTCGCCAAATTTGATCTTGGTGAGCCCATCGCTGGTGCTGTGATCGGCGCTGATGCGTTGTGCATCCGTGCTGCCA
>VEQI01000207.1 GCA_018883305.1 Limnohabitans sp.
CTGCTGAATGGTGTCCGACCACACGCCCGTGGCGTTGATCACGCATCTGGCCATCACCTCATGCGTGATGCCCGTCTCAACATCGCGACAAGTCAAGCCCTGGAGCTGGCCTTGATGCTGGATCAGCCCCGTGACAGGGCAATGGTTGAGCACGCATGCGCCCTTCAAGGCGGCGGTGCGCACCACCGCCAACACCATGCGGGCATCGTCGAATTGACCATCCCAGTAACGGATGCCCCCGCACAGCCCTTCATCATTCAAAGTGGGCACAGCGGCATGAACATCGGCGGCACTCAACCAACGCGTTTTGCCTGCGGACGCCTGACCAGCCATGGCGTCGTACAGTCTCAGGCCCAAGCCATAAAACAGTTGGTCCCACCGCTGGTAGGCGGGAATGACAAACGACAGTGGCTGCGCCAGATGGGGGGCGTTGTCAAAAAAATATTGACGCTCATGCAACGCGTCCCGCACCAGGCTCCACTGTCCCTGGGCCAAATACCGGACGCCACCGTGCACCAGCTTGGTGGCACGCGAGGATGTCCCCTTGGCGAGGTCATGGGCCTCAAGCAAGACCGTGGAGTAACCCCGAACCGCTGCTTCCAGCGCAATGCCCGCGCCGGTGGCGCCACCGCCAATCACGGCCACATCGAACGGACCGGCCTGGCGCAGCCGATCAAACAGATGCTCCCGCTGGGTGGAAAGGGGTCCTGCAAGTGTCAAGGCACACACCATGGATGGGTCACAGACAGATGACCTCCAGTGTAAGTCGTCTATCACGACATCTCCCGTGGGCGACAGCCTGATCTGCAAGACTTCGCATACCATGCAGATAAACAAGGATTCACACCCCACTTGACAATGCTTTCGTCCCCTGCCCCCGCCAACCGTCCACGCCAGCAACTGGAGGGCATTCGTGTCGTTGACCTGACACGCATCCTGGCAGGGCCCTTTTGCACCTTGCACCTGGCGGACCTGGGCGCCGAAGTCATCAAGATCGAACCGCCGGAAGGCGATCCGATTCGTGCACAAGGCCACGGCCATGCGGGTCTGAGCTGGTATTTCGCCGCCTTCAACCGCAACAAACGATCGGTCCGCCTGGATCTGCGCAGCCCTGGGGGCATGGCTGCTTTGCGCAAACTGATTGCCACCGCCGATGTCGTGGTGGACAACTTTCGCCCCGACGTGATGGAACACATGGGCCTGGACTGGACCACGTTGCAAACCCTCTCCCCTGGCCTGATCCACACCAGCATCAACGGGTTCGGCGAAACCGGGCCCTATGCCCAGCGTCCTTCCTTCGATTTCATTGCGCAAGCCATGAGCGGATTCATGTCGCTCAATGGCAATGCCCAAACCGGCCCATTGCGCACTGGGGTGCCCATCAGCGACCTGGTGGCGGGCACTTATGCGGCGCTGGGCACGGTGGCTGCGCTGGTGCGACGTGGTCAGACCGGGGAAGGTGAACGCGTGAGCACCTCCTTGGTGGACGGGTTGATGAGCATGGGGGCGTTCTTTGCCTCCAATTTTTTGGCCACGGGCGAGTTGCCGCAAGCCAACGGCAATGACCATGGCCTGGTGGCGCCCTACGGTTTGTTCTCGGCGGCAGACGGTGAAATCGCCATCGCCCCGTCCAACGACGGCGTCTACTTCAAATTGCTCAAGGCACTGAACCTGTCTCATCTGAAGGATGATGCGCGTTTTGCCTCCAACGCCTTGCGCGTGCAGCATCGTGCCGAGATCAATGCCCAGATCAACGACGCCCTGCGATCACATTCGCGAGCCCACTGGATCGATGTCCTCAACGCGGCGGGTGTGCCTGCCGGCACCGTGCAAACCTTGGCAGGCGCCTACGCCGACCCACAAGTACACCACCAGCAGATGGTGATGGACGTGGAGCACCCGGGCCATGGCACGGTCAAGATGCTGGGCTTTCCTATCAAGTTCACGCAAAGTCCTTGCGAGGTGCGCTTGCCCGCACCCGATCTGGGCGCTGACACGCAGGCCGTGCTGCGTGAACTGGGTTACGACGACGAACAGATTCGCCAATTGAATACCTCACAGGAGACAACCTCATGAACATCCGCCACTTCCTCCAGGTCATCACACTGGCGATGACGTCTGTCCTGCCCTTGACTGTCCTGGCACAAGACTACCCCAGCAAGCCCATCAAACTGCTGATCCCCTTCACTCCCGGGGGTGGCACCGACTTCGTGTCGCGCGTGGTGGCCAATGCCTTGTCTGAAAGCACCAAATGGCAAGTGGTGCCGGAAAATCGACCAGGTGCTGCCGGCAATCTGGCCATTGCCCAGGCCGCCCTGGCTGCACCGGATGGCTACACCATCGTGATGGGTCAGTCTGACAACATGGCGTTGGGCCCGCATCTCTACAGCAACGTGGGCTACGACACCGTCAAGAGTTTTGCGCCCATCGTGCACGTCACCGAAGCGCCGTTGGCCATTGTGAGCAGCAACGCCCCCGGCCCCGGTTCACTGGCCACCTTGTCTGATGTACTGGCCAAGGGCAAGACCGCCGTGGGGTTGAACTGGGCCACCGCCGGCAATGGCAGCATGGGCCACTTGTTTGGCGAACGACTGCGCATGACCGCCGGCTTGAAACTGGTGCAGGTGCCTTACAAGGGTGCCGCCCCTGCCCTGACCGAGGTGATCGCCGGTCAGGTGGATGTGGCCATCATGTCTGTACCCTCGGTGCTGCCGCTGGCCAAGGGCGGCAAGCTCAAGCCCGTGGCCGTGACCACCGGTAAGCGCTCCGCCATGCTGCCGGACACACCTACCCTGGCCGAGGCAGGTGTCAAAGGGCTGGACACGGCCATCTGGCTGGGCCTGTTTGCACCCGCTGGTACACCACCGGCGATCGTGGCTCGATTGAATGCGGAGATCAACAAGGTGCTGCAGCAGCCGGAGGTGCGCGAAAAAATCATGGCTGGTGGCGCCACGCCTGTAGGCGGCACGCCAGATGACTTTGCGGCCTTTGTGCGCAAGGACTTCACCCAGTGGGGTGAGGTGGTGAAGGCCGCCGACATCAAGCTCAGCCAGTAAACCTGATCAAAAGTATCGATCCTGTCTATCGTTGCAGAGTTCAACGGGCAACCCGTTTTTCTGGCGGGGTTTCCACCCATTGTGATATGCAATAGCTTTGCATAACGTTGCCGCTGCTACGGCGGCATCGAAAGTTTTCATGTCACCTTCCACCTCCCAATCAGCATCACGAATGACCACTTCTGCCGACGTCGAGCCCCACACCCTGAAAGCCTGGCTGCATGATGGCCAGGAGATTGCGCTGCTCGATGTTCGAGAGGCCGGCCAGTTTGGCGAATCGCACCTGTTCTACGCCATCCCCCTGCCCTACAGCCGACTGGAAATGGGCATTCGCAGGCTGGTGCCGCGCTTCAACACGCGCGTGGTGGTCTATGACTCGGGCTCGGAAGGCGTGGCTGTGAAGGCGGTGCAACGCATGCAAGCGTTAGGCTACTCACAGGTATATGTGCTTCGAGGCGGCACAGCCGCCTGGGCCGCTGCGGGACATGTGTTGTTTCAAGGCGTGAACCTGCCCTCCAAAACCTTCGGCGAACTGGTGGAGCATCACCTGGGCACACCGCACATCACGGCACAGGAGTTGGCCCAACGACAAGCTCGCGGGGACAACCTGGTGGTACTGGACGGGCGGCCGCTGTCGGAGTTTGCCAAGATGAACATCCCCGGCGGCATCTGCTGTCCCAATGGAGAGCTGGCATTGCGCATCGGTCAGATGGCGCCGGATCCCAACACCACGGTGGTCATCAATTGCGCCGGGCGCACACGCAGCATCATTGGCGCGCAAACCTTGATCAACATGGGAATCCCCAATCCGGTGCTGGCGCTCAAAAATGGCACACAGGGCTGGTATCTGGTGGATCTGCCTCTGGAGCACGGCAACCGGCGACGCCACCCGCTGACGCCACCTGAAGAGGACTTGTCCGCGCGCCGCGCGCAAGCCAGCGCACTGGCCCAACGACATGGCGCCACTATGGTCACGGCGCCCGAGGTGCAGTCCTGGTTGCAAGCAACGGACCGAAGCTGCTTCGTCCTGGATGTGCGAACCCCGGAGGAATTTGCCCAGGGAAGTCTGGCCGGGGCACAGAGTGCGCCGGGTGGGCAGCTCCTGCAAGCCACCGATCAATACGTGGGCGTTCGCGGCGCCCGTCTGGTGCTGGTGGACGACGATGGTGTGCGCGCGCCCGTGGTGGCCAGCTGGCTACGGCAGATGGGCTGGCAAGCGCATGTGCTTCAAGACGGTGTGCGAGCTCACCTGGATGCCATTCCAGTTGCCCGCCAACCTGCCCCCATCTCCCACGCAACACCGCTCTCGGTCGCCGAAGCGGCTCGACGGCAGCAGGCCGGCCAACTGACCGTGCTGGACCTGCGAGCCAGCTTTGCCTATCGGACGGCCCATCTCCCAGGGTCAGTGTGGTCCATTCGCCCACAGGTGGTCGCGCAACTGCAGTCCATGAAGCAGGCGGCCGATCTTGCCGTCCTGCTCGTGGCTGATGAACCAGACGTGGCCCACCTGGCCGCCTTGGACTTGACCGAAGCCGGCTACGGGCCGGTGCATCTGCTGGAAGGCGGCTTGCAGGCATGGAGCGCGGCAGGCCACGCCGTCCACAGCAGCCCGGCCAATCCGCCCGATGCGCAATGCATCGATTACCTCTTCTTTGTGCATGATCGCCATGACGGCAACAAGGAAGCAGCACGCCGCTACCTGGACTGGGAAACCGGCCTGCTGGCGCAGTTGGACGCCGACGAGCTGGCCGGCTTTCACGTGATGGCGCCATGAGCAAGGGACGCCTCACCGGACTGGTGCATGCAGGACGCGAAGGCGCCGGCAGCGGCACCCGCCCCGTCAATCCGCCTGTGATGCGGGCCAGCACGGTGGTGTTTGACACCATGGCCGACTGGCGCAGCACTCGTCAACGCCGCGACACCGAACAGGTGCTGAGCTACGGCGCCCGCGGCACGCACACCACGTTTGCCTTGGAGAACGCCCTGACCGAACTGGAGGGTGGCTATAGAACCAAACTCTATTCCACCGGACTGGCAGCCGCTGGCATGGTGTTGCTGGCCTGCCTGCGACCAGGGGACCATCTGCTGATCACGGACTCGGTGTATCAGCCGGTGCGCGCCCTTTGCCACGAACTGCTCACGCCCATGGGCATTGCCTGCGAGTTCTATGCTGCGGATGGCCATGACCTTGCCGCACGCCTGCGTGACAACACACGAATGATTTATGCCGAGGTGCCGGGCTCGCTGCTCAATGAGATGGTCGATTTGTCGCAGTTGTCCGCCCTGGCCCGATCAGCAGGTGCCTGGCTGGCGGTGGACAACACCTGGGCCTCGGGCTGGCTGTTCAACCCGCTGGCCCATGGCGCAGATATCTCCATCTTGGCCGTGACCAAATACATCGCGGGTCACTCGGACGTGATGATGGGCGCGGCCGTGTGCAACGAGCGCGCCTACCCCGTGGTGGCCCGCATGGCTGAAGCCATGGGTCAGACCGTCAGCCCCGATGACGCGGCCCTGGCCTTACGCGGGCTGCGCACCTTGCCCACACGCATGGATCAACACGCCCGTCACGCCATGGCCGTAGCGACCTGGCTTCAATCACGCCCCGAGGTGGGACGGGTGTTTTATCCGGCGTTGACCGATGATCCTGGCCATGCGCTGTGGCAGCGCGATTTCCGGGGAGCCAACGGACTGCTGAGTTTTGAGCTGAAAGGCCACTCGCCGTCATCGCGTGATGATTTCATCGACCGCTTGTCCTTGTTTGGCATTGGCGCTTCCTGGGGCGGGTTTGAAAGCCTGGTGATTCCGGTGGATGTGGCGACGGCCCGCAGTGTGCAGGCTTGGCCACACCTGGGGCCCTGTGTCCGTCTTCACATTGGTCTGGAAGACCCGGAGGACCTGATCCGTGATCTGGCCCAGGCGCTTGAGCGTTCATAGGCATCAAGCCCCCTTCACTTTCGCTTTGTTGCATCAAACCATGAACACATCTCGCTTGAACCGACGCCTTGTGCTGAAGACCTCTCTCACAAGTCTGGTGGTGCCAGGCTGGCTGGCTGCCCCAGCACAGTCACAAGTGTTGCCCAAGGCCGCCGGCAACTATCCTGATCAACCCATCCGCTTCGTGTCACCCTTCCCGCCCGGAGGCGGCAATGACTTCCATGCCCGTCTGGTTGCCAACGAACTGGCCAACGTGACTGGCCAGACAGCCATCGTGGAGAACCGAGGCGGTGCCGGGGGCAACCTCGGCACCAAATCGGTGGCGGATCTAAAGGGCGATGGCTACAC
>VEQI01000208.1 GCA_018883305.1 Limnohabitans sp.
GGGGTTGGCGCGCCTGTTGTCCCAGGCCTGGACGGCACCCTACGCCAGCGAACTGATGTCGTCCCTGCCACTGGCAGGCCACGATGGTACGTTGCGACGCTATTCATCACACACGGTGGCACATCTGAAGACCGGCAGCCTGCGTGACGTGGTGGGCGTGGCCGGCTATGTCGACGGTCGTCAGGGGGAACGCTGGGTGGTGGTGGCCATCATCAACCACCCTCAGGCCCAGGCGGCCCGAGGCGCCCTGGAGTCGCTGGTGGAGTGGGTGGGCCGCCAGCCGTGAGGCTGGTTGGCGCGGGCCTCAGAAGCCGGAGAAGCCCCGGCTGATGGTGTACATGTAATTGCCCACGTAGGTGTGCATCACCGGCGTGGTGAACAGGTCGCCCGAGTAGTAGTAAGGCAGCGAGGGGTTGCCACCGTCATACAGCGGCTTGTTGATGCAGGTTTGCACCGGCGCGGCAGGCGGGGTGTAGCACACCGGCTGAGTGGTGTTGAACTGCGGGTAGGTGCTGGTGCGAATCGCCATGTTGTACATGTAGTTGTACACATCCGTTCTCCACACCCCTTCGGCGCGCGAAGGATAAGGCTTGGATTCCAGGGACGAGGTACAGCCGCCATTGCAGTTCACATTGACGCCGATGTTCAACGCTTCCGTCAGGACCTTGAGGTTGTTGGCGTAAGCAGGAATCGTCTGACTTTGCTTGAGCGCGTAGGGGCTGGTGGAGAAGTCGATCGAGTTGACGATCAGCACGTGTTTGAAACCCCGCTGATACAGGCTGTCTGCCAGATTGATATAGTCCAGACCCAGCTGGCGGGCCACGGAGTCCTTGTTGTCTGTGCTCGTGTTGCCAAGAGCGTCAGCACGAGCAAAGATATCGCCCATGCCAATGCTCAGCACCACCAGGTCGCCCACTTGCGGTGAGGGCAGACGGTTGGCTTGCGCACGGATCACGGCCAGGGTGCCCAGCGATGTCCGGTTGGGGTCCAGCGTTTTGTCAGACGTGGGCGAGGTGGGGTAATCTGTGTTGTTGTTATAGAACACCACATTCTTGCCGGCCTGACCCGGGCGGCCCATATTGGATAAGCCATAGGCCCCGGCATAGGTCCAGAGCCAGTGCGTGGTGTTGTTGCCGTTATTGGGGTCGCCGGCCGTCAAGAGGTTTTGCGGTGCCCCGGTGGTGCTGTCAAAGCTCATGTAGCTCATCGCGTCCCCGATGGAAAGGATGCGGGTGGGGATGAACTCGTCGTATTTCTTGCTTGAACCACAGCTGACCAGCAAAGTCGAGAGCAACAGGGTGGCAACGGCTTTGATGCCAAGGCCTGCCGTCCAGGACCGGGTGGATTGTGTCATTGGGGATCTCCAGCGTATCCGGCTAGTTTAACGTTGTGGCAGGTCACGCAACGGGCGCTGTCGTCGCATTGTCGGTTCGGTGCTGGGGAACCTCACGCCGCAGCTCGCGTCAAGCGGTCGCGCACACCATCCCAGGCCGTATCGGTCGGGGGCGCTTCGATCAAAATGTCGCTCAGCCCCAACTGGTCAAAGGCGCGCAATTGGGCAAACAACGCATGCGCGCACTCGGCCGGATCCGAGGGCATGGCCATTGCCACCACCCCAGGGGGGACGGCCAGAACGGTGCGGGACCACACACCTGTTGGTTGCTCCATGGATGTCTGAGCCAGGTGATCAAGGCGGGCCTGCAGTTGCGCCTGATCCAGCAGGTGCACGCGCGCCTGTGGCGCATAGTGTGAAGCTAGGGTGCCAGAGGCGCGCGGTGCGGCGCTGGCGTGCGTGGACTGTTGGGCAAAGGCCTGCGGGGTCAGGACGGCCGTACCACTTGTCTGCGAAAGGGCGTCCTGCGACAGCATGCCGGGGCGCAGCAACACAGGGTGCCCGCGCGTGCAATCCACGATGGTGGACTCGATGCCAACTTCGCAGGGACCGCCGTCCAGCACCAGCAGTTCGGGCCCCAGTTCATCCGCCACGTGTTGCGCCGTGGTGGGGCTGACGCGGCCAAATCGGTTGGCGCTGGGGGCCGACACCCCTTGCACACCCAATGCCCGAGCCGCCTGCAACAGGGCTTGCGCCACCGGGTGACTGGGACAGCGTAGGCCGATAGAGTCCTGCCCACCCGCCGAGGCGGATGCCACGCCGGGACGACGCGGCAGGATGAGGGTGAGCGGGCCGGGCCAGTGGGCCGTGATGAGTCGGCGCGCCACGTCAGGCACGCGCACCGCGTAATGATCCACTTGGGATGCATCGGTCACGTGCACGATCAAGGGGTGATCGCTGGGCCGTCCCTTGGCGGCAAAGACTTTGTCGACGGCTTGCGGATTGTCGGCATCTGCCCCCAGCCCATACACGGTTTCGGTGGGCAGGCCCACCAGTTCTCCTCGGGCCAGCGCACGAGCGGCAGCTTCCACGGCAGCGGGGTCCAGGCCAGAGCGGATCATGAGGCAATGAGAACGCGCATGAGCGGGCGTCTGTCCGTCAGAACGGGGCGATGCCCAGCACGGCCGCCGCCTGCAAGGCTGTTTGCCGCACCTGAGCCGCATCGGCACCCGTGAAGGTGAGGTGGCCCATCTTGCGACCCACACGCGCCTCTGATTTGCCATACAGATGCAGGTGACTGCCTGGCAACGCCAGCACCGCGGCCCAATCGGGTTCACGGGCCGTAGGGCCTTGGGTGAACCACAGGTCGCCCAGCAGGTTGAGCATGACCGAGGGGCTGTGCTGACGCGGTTGGGTGAGGGGCAAGCCGGCCAGGCAACGCACTTGCAACTCGAACTGCGAAATATCGCAAGCATCGATGCTGTAGTGGCCGCTGTTATGTGGCCGCGGTGCCATTTCGTTGACCACCAGGGCGCCCAGCTGGTCACGTACCGGACCGGGCGCCAGCATGAAAAACTCCACGCACAACACGCCCACGTAGCTCAGTCCATCCGCCACCTTGCGTGCGGCGTCCAGGGCTTGCTGGGCCAACGCGGGGTCCAGGTGTCCGTCGAACACTTCCGTCACCGCCAGAATGCCCTGTCGATGCAGGTTGCGCTGCACCGGCAGGTTCACGCACTGGCCGTCGCGACCGCGTGCCACGATGACGGAACATTCGGCCGCCAGGGGCAGCATCTGTTCCAGTACGCACACCACGGGCTGGGACGCAGCGCCTTGCAGCTGGGTCCAGCCGGCTTGCAGTTCCTCGCGGGTGTGCACGCGTACCTGCCCTTTGCCGTCATAGCCCAGGGTGGCGGTTTTGAGAATGCCAGGTAAGAGCGCATCAGGCACTGCAGAAAGGTCCTGCGCCGAGCGCAGCACGGCGTGCGGCGCCACCGGCACCTGGCAGCGTGTGAAGTGCGCTTTCTCCAGCGCTCGGTCTTGGGCGATGGACACGGCATCCGCGGCGGGTGAAACGTTTCGGGTGCGGGCCAGTTCGGACAAGGCACGTGCCGGCACATTTTCAAATTCGGTGGTGATGCCGCTGGTTTGCTGAGCCAGGGTGCGCAGCCCCTCCTCGTCCAGATAGGTGCACCGCAGATGAACGTCACTGGCACGCCCAGCGGGACTGTCCCCGTCCGGATCAAGCACCACGGTGCGGTAACCCATGCGCTGGGCCGCGTGCACGAACATCCGACCCAGCTGTCCGCCACCCAGCACGCCCAGGGTGTGGCCTGGCAGCAGGGTTTGAGGGGCGCTCATTGTGGTCGAGCTCGCCGGTGTGGCGCTCATGCCGAAGCCTGCACCGGCAAGGTCATGTCGCGTGCGTGCTCGGTCTGGCGCTGGCGAAACGCGTGCAAGCGTGCGCGCAATTGAGCGTCATCATGGGCCAGCAACGCCGCAGCGAACAGGGCCGCATTGGCCGCGCCCGCTGTGCCAATGGCAAACGTGGCCACTGGAATGCCTTTGGGCATTTGCACGATGCTGTGCAGCGAATCCACGCCTTGCAGATGGCGGCTGGCCACAGGCACGCCCAATACCGGCACCACGGTTTTGGCAGCCAGCATGCCCGGCAAATGTGCGGCACCGCCCGCGCCGGCGATGATCGCGCGCAGCCCGCGCTCCTCAGCAGCCTCGGCATAGCGGAACATGTCGTCTGGCATGCGATGGGCCGAGACCACGCGGGCCTCGAAGGGGATCTGGAATTCCTGGAGAATCTGGGTCGCATGTTCCATGGTGTCCCAGTCCGACTGGGACCCCATCACGACACCCACGAGCGGTTGGGTCATATGATTGGCCTATGGCAGGCGCCCGATAAGGGCGCCGTGAGAAGTTGAATTTTAAGGTTTTGCCCGGAGTTGTTCCCCATGATGGATGTGACAGTCGAAAATTTTGAGACCGAGGTCATTGCGGCCTCCATGAACACCCCGGTGCTGGTGGATTTCTGGGCCCCCTGGTGCGGGCCTTGCAAGTCCCTGGGGCCCGTCCTGGAAAAGCTGGAGGCCGACTACGGCGGCCGCTTCAAGCTGGTGAAGATCAACTCGGACGATGAGCAGCAGCTGGCCGGTGCGTTTGGCATTCGCAGCATTCCCACCTGCGTGCTCATGAAGGGGGGGCGCCCCCTCGATGGTTTCATGGGTGCCTTGCCCGAGGGGAAGGTTCGCGAGTTTCTGGACAAGCACCTGCCCAGCGAAGAAGACATGCAGGCCGTCGCGGACACCGAGGAGGCCGAAGAGCTCATGGAGTCCGGCGATGTTGACGCGGCACTGGCCAAGTTGCAGGAGGCGTTGGCCATCAACCCAGCCAATGACGACGCGCGCTTTGACTACGTGAAGCTGCTGATCTCCCAGGGCGACCTCGCTACTGCCGAGGCAGCCCTGGCCCCGGCGCTGGCGCAAATCCCGATGCAATTGCGTTTTGATGCTCTTCACCACTGGCTGCTGTCCCTGCAGTTCGCCACCACCGACGAGCGCGCCCAATGGACGCTGGAGCAGTTCGACGCCACCATCGCCCAGAACAAGCGCGACTTTGACACCCGCTTGGCCAAGGCCCGTCTGCTGATGGCCGCTGGTGACTGGCCCGCCGCCATGGAGGAGCTGCTGGAAATCATCATGCGCGACAAGACCTGGAACGACCAAATCGCGCGCAAAACCTATGTGGCGATTCTGGAGCTGCTGGCCCCGCCGCCCAAGCGCCAGACCGAGCAGGAGACGGGCAAGACGGCGGGTGGTATTGAGCTGGCCGGCAAAGCCATGGCCGAGCAGGATCCGCAGACCGAGCTGGTGTCGCGTTATCGGCGCAAGCTCAGCATGGCGCTGAACTGAGGCTCAGCCCTGCAGGCGTTCCCAGGCTTCCTGGTATTTTTTCGACGTCTGCTCGATCACCGATTGCGGCAGACGCGGCGCGGGTGGGGTTTTGTCCCAGGGCTTGCCGTGCACCTGCGCCGTTTCCAGCCAATCCCGCAGAAACTGCTTGTCAAAGCTTGGCGGGTTGCTTCCTGGGGCATAGGTGTCGGCCGGCCAGTAGCGTGAGGAGTCGGGCGTCAGCACCTCGTCCATCAGCACCAGGGTGCCCTGCGCGTCCAGGCCGAATTCGAACTTGGTGTCGGCAATGATGATGCCGCGGGTGGCGGCGTAGTCACGCGCGGCTTCATACAGCGCAATGCTCACGCGGCGGATCTCGGCGGCACGCTCGGCGCCCACGATCTCGACCACGCGTTCATAAGTGATGTTTTCATCGTGTTCACCCACGGCAGCCTTGGCGGCTGGCGTGAAGATGGGTTCGGGCAGGCGGCTGGCGTTTTGCAGCCCCTCGGGCAGCGGCACACCGCAGACGGAACGGCTGTCCTGGTACTCTTTCCAGCCGCTGCCGGCCAGGTAGCCGCGCACCACGGCCTCGACCGGAATGGGCTGCAGGCGCTTGACCAGCATGGCGCGACCGCGGATCTGCTCGGCCTCGGCCGCGGTGACCACGCTCTCGGGGGCATCTGCGGTCAGGTGGTTCGGGCACAGGTGCCCGAGCTTGTCGAACCAGAACAGCGCCATTTGCGTGAGCAGGGCGCCCTTGCCGGGAATCGGCTCGCCCATGATGACGTCAAAGGCGCTGATGCGGTCACTGGCCACCATCAGGATGCGGTCGCTGCCGACGGCGTAGTTGTCTCGCACTTTGCCGCGCGCGAGCAACGGCAACGAAGTCAAGTTGGAAGTGTGCAACGCCTCGTTCACAACAGCAGAAGCGGTCAATTGACCACCTGTGCCAAATCACCTTTGGTGTATTTCGCGGCCATGAACATCAAGGTGGCGCCTTTGATCTTGCCGCCTTGGCCTTCGCAACCGAATTCGAGGTAGCGCTGCTTGCACACCGCCTTGGCGGCTTCGCGTGCGGGCTTGAGCCAC
>VEQI01000209.1 GCA_018883305.1 Limnohabitans sp.
GGACACTTCACGCCACAACATCATGCATGACATTCTGATCAAGGGCGGCACCGTCATCGACGGGACCGGACAAGCGGGCTTCACGGCCGACGTGGCCATCCAGGACGGGCGCATCACCGAAGTTGGTCGCGTGGACGGTCCCGCGCGCCAGACCTTGCAGGCCGATGGCTTGCTCGTCACCCCTGGCTGGGTGGACATCCACACCCACTACGATGGCCAGGCCACCTGGGACCCCTACATGACGCCCTCCTCCTGGCACGGTGTCACCACCGCCGTCATGGGCAACTGTGGCGTGGGCTTTGCGCCCTCACGCAGCCATCAGCGGCAATGGATGATGGACTTGATGGAAGGCGTGGAGGACATTCCCGGTGTGGTGCTGTCCGAGGGCGTGCAATGGGAATGGGAGAGCTTCCCCGAGTACCTGGACGCGCTGGACCGACGTCCTCGCATCATGGACGTGGCTGCTCAGGTGCCACACTGCGCGCTGCGAGTGTACGTGATGGGAGAACGCGGGGCTGCACGCGAACCCGCCACGCCGGCCGACATCGAGACCATGGGTCGCCTGGTGCACGAGGCCGTGCAGGCAGGGGCGCTAGGCTTTAGCTCATCACGCACCGTGGTGCATCGCACCAAGCACGGACAGGCTGTACCCACGCTGGAGGCTGCCGGTCAAGAGCTGATCGAGATTGCACGCGCCATGGGGCGCACGGGCAAAGGCATCAACCAGCTGATCTCCGACTTCGACGACCTCGATGGCGAGTTCTCGCTGATGCGTGAAATCGCCCGCCAAAGCGGTCGCCCGCTGTCCTTCACCCTGCTGCAGCACGACTTCATGCCGCAGCGCTGGCGCGAGGTGCTGCGTCGCACGGATCAGGCGCAGCAGGACGGCCTGACGCTGCGTGCCCAGGTCTCATGCCGGCCCATCGGCATGGTGCACGGACTGGAATGCTCCATGCACCCGTTCTTCCTGGCCCCCAGCTACCTGGCGATTGCCGACCTGCCCGTGCCCGAGCGTGTGAAACGCATGCGCGACCCGGCGCTGCGCGCACGCATCCTGGCCGAATCCGCCCAAGCGCCTGACAACCGTCGACTCAACATCATCACCCAGCACTTTCACAAGTTGTTCCCTATTGGGGAACGCAATGATTACGAACCGCGTCCGCAAGACAGCGTGGCCGGCATCGCCGAGCGCCTGGGCCGCCCGGCCGCCGAAGTGGCCTACGACATGTTGCTGGAAGACGAAGGGCGGCGCAAATTCAACTTCCCCATGTACAACTACACCGACCAGAGCCTGGACGTGGTGCGCGAGATGATGACGCATCCGAATGCGCTGTTTGGCTTGGGCGATGCCGGCGCGCATTGTGGCTACATCTGTGATGCCAGCTACCCCACCTTCCTGCTGACCCACTGGGGTCGAGACCGCACTCGGGGTGACAAGCTGCCACTGGAATTCCTGGTCCACGGCCAAACGCTGCGCAATGCACAAGCCATGGGCATGCATGACCGTGGCGCCATCCGTGCCGGCATGCGCGCCGACATCAACCTGATGGATTTTGCCCAGCTCAATCTGACGCGCCCCGAGGTCACCCACGATCTGCCAGCCAATGGCCGTCGCCTGGTCCAGCATGCCACGGGCTATGTGCACACGCTGGTGGCTGGCCAAGTGGTGATGTCTCAAGGTGAAGCCACGGGCGCACTGCCTGGGCGACTGGTGCGCGCCTGATCCATGCTCGCGCCCTTTCGCACGCGCGCCTTTCGCTACCAATGGCCAGCGGACCTGGCCACCTCTTGGGCCGTGGAGATGGAAGTCCTGATCCTGGGTTGGTACATTTTGGTGACGTCTGAATCCGTGGTGTTGCTGGTGTTCTTTGGCGCGCTGCAATACCTGGGTTCGCTGGTTTCTCCCGTGTTTGGTGTGGCTGCGGACCGCATAGGCTACGGTCGATTGCTCTGGTCCACCCGGGCCCTTTACGCGGCCATGGCCGCGCTGCTGGGCTGGCTGGCCGCCAGCGATGCCCTCACCCCCACCGCCGTGCTGATCATTGCCGGCTTGAACGGGCTGGTACGCCCCTCGGACATGGTGATGCGCTATGCCTTGATTGCGCAGAACCTGCCAGCGAATCAACTCATGGGGGCACTCGGCATTGCACGCGTCACGTCCGATTCCGCACGCATGGCCGGGGCACTGGCCGGAGCGGGGGCCGTGGCCATGTTCGGCATGGCACCCGCCTACCTGGTGGTGACGCTGCTGTATATCGTCAGTTTTTTGCTGTCCACGCAAGTGGTGCCCAACTCCGCGAACACGCGCCTTGAGGCTCCACCGCCACATGCCAGCCCCTGGCACGATTTGGTGTCCGCCGCACGCTATGTCTGGCATCGTCCGGCCTTGATGGGCGGCCTGTCCATGGCTTTCCTGGTCAATCTGCTGGCATTTCCACTGATGCTGGGTTTGTTGCCCTACGTGGCCAAGAACGTCTATGGGGTGGGACAAAGTGGCCTGGGCTGGCTGGGAGCCAGCTTTGCCTTTGGCGCCCTGCTGGGCTCTCTGGTGCTGAGCAGCAACCGGGTACGCGTGGGGGCGGCACGGTTGATGCTGATGGCCGGCATGATCTGGTTGATCTTCAATGTCTGCATGGTCCAAGCGAACGATCTGCTCACCGGCATGGGCTTTCTGGCGTTGGCGGGCTTTGCCCAGAGTCTTTGCCTGACCCCGTTGGCGGCCGTGATGCTGCGCGCCACGGAACCCGCGTATCGAGGTCGGGTGATGGGTATCCGTATGCTGGGCATCTGGGGCTTGCCCATGGGCTTGATGCTCGCAGGACCGCTGATCGAGCGCTGGGGTTTTCAAACCATCATGACCACCTACGCCGTGATTGGCATGGCCTTGACCCTGGCCCTGGCGTGGCGATGGCGACAGGCCTTGTGGCACGACGACAAACCCATCTGACTGTCTCCGCAGTTTCATGCCCATGACCAATGTTTTTGGTACGCTGCACCTGATCACGCTTGAAAGGCTGTCATGACCACACGTCCCCGCACTGCCCCGTCATCTGTTCGTTCATTCAATCCCGATCGACTGGCCCATTGGCTGGAAGAGAAGCACCGTCAGCGGCGCACCTTCGACATGCCACCGGCATCGCTTCAGGTCAAAGATCTGGCCCAAGCCACGCAGGTGCAGCAAGCACTGGTGCGTCTCAAATCGAATGAATGCGGCCCGACGGCCGGCTGGAAGATTGCGCTGGCCACCCCCGTGATGCAACAAATGGTGGGCTTGAATGCGCCCATCGCTGGACGACTTCATCAAAAGCAGATCGTCAGCGCACCAGCGCACACCCGTCAGCGTGACTACGGCCGTTTGTTGATCGAATTTGAAATCGCGGTTCGCCTGTCACGTGATCTGCCCGCCACGCAACAGCCACACACGGCCGTGAGCGTCATCGACGCGGTCGAAGCCATTGCACCCGCCATGGAAATCGCCGACGATCGTCACGCCGACTATTCTCAACTCGCCCGCCTGGGCTTGTACCTGGTGACCGACAACGCGTGGAACGAAGGCGCCATGCTGGGCCGCTTTGACAGCAACTGGAAGCGATGGCTGGATGCCCCCCTGCCACACGCGCAGGATGGCCTGGGTCGCTTGCGGGGTGAAGTCTTCATCAACAACACCTCAGTGGGCGGTGGTCATGGGCGTGACCTGATGGGCCACCCGCTGCAAGCCCTCGCCTGGTTGGCCAATGAGGCCAATGCCCGTGGCGAGCAACTCAGCGCGGGCGATGTGTGCATCCTGGGCTCATTGGTGTCGTCCAAGTTCCCAGGTCAAGGCGATGTCCTGCGGTTTGAACTCGAGGGCTTTGCGCCCATCGAGCTGTACGTGACCTGAGCCGGCTCAGCTACCAGGCAAAGCCGTGCCCCACAGGGACGCCCAATCCTGCCCCGCCATGTCAAGCACCTGGCCGGGTTGGTCAAAGAATTTGTTGGGGACCTGAAAGAAAGCCAGGAAGGTGCCACCATTGGGCGACCAGGCACTGTGCTGGCTGCCGGCCGGTCGCCAGATGAACTGGCCGGCCTTGCACTCCATGCCTTCATCCGGTCCGCTCTTGTCCACCAGATGGCCTTCCAGCACCCAGGTCTGTTCAATCAACACGTGCTCATGGTGAGGCAGAACGGCACCGGGTGCCATGCGCATCAGCACGCTGACCAACCCGGAGGACGGATCCACCAGCAAGGTCTTGACTTCAATGCCCTGAAAGCGGGTGGGCTGCCAGTCCAGGGACTGGACATCCACCAACCGGGAGGCCAGCGGCCCCAGTGCCGCATGTCCCGGCACCCGAGGTGAGTGGGCTTGTACGCTCATGATCATGGCCTCCTTGAGACATCACTTCTTCTTGGGTTGCTTGGCGTACGACATGTAGTTGTCGTAGGTGGACTCGGCCACGCGGAACCAGGACACTTGATCGTCCAGGAACTTGGAATAGGAGTCGTACAGGCGTTTGAAGTCGGCGTTTTGTGCCGACCACTCTGCATACTGTTCCATGGAGGCCTTGTAGCAAGCGTCCAGCACATCACGCGGGAACGCACGCAGCTGGGTACCACTGGCCAGTAATTTCTTCATGGCCGGCGGGTTGAGTTGGTCGTACTTGGCCGTGGCCACCACGTTGGATTCCGCGGCCGCTGCGGAGAACGCGTTCTGGTATTCCTTGGGCAGTGAATCCCAGGCCTTGGCGTTGACCAGATACAGCGTGGGCGCATTGCCTTCCCACCAACCGGGGGTGTAGTAATACTTGGCCACCTTGTTGAAGCCCAGTTTTTCGTCGTCATACGGACCTACCCATTCGGCGGCATCAATCGTCCCTTTTTCCAGCGCCGGGTAAATATCGCCACCGGCAATCTGCTGGGGCACCACACCCAGTTTGGACAACACCTGTCCGGCCAATGCGCCCACACGGAACTTCAAGCCCTTGAGGTCATTGACCGTCTTGATTTCCTTGCGGTACCAGCCACCCATCTGGGTTCCGGTGTTGAGCCCCAGAAACGCCAGGCTGTTGTACTTGGCGCGCAGAAACTCATTGAACATCTCGGCACCACCACCGTGATACCACCAGGCATTGTGCTGACGCACATTCATGCCAAAGGGCAGGATGGCACCCAGGCCCAGCGCCGGGTTTTTGCCCGTGTAGTAGTACATGATGGTCTGGCCGACTTCCACCGTGGCGTTGTCCACGGCGTCCAGCACTTGCAGACCGGGCACGATTTCACCCGCCGCATGCACGCGGATCTGGAATTTGCCACCGGTGGTATCGGCAATGCGCTTGGTGAAATGCTCCGCGGCGCCAATCAAGGTGTCCAGACTCTTGGGGTAGCTGGAGGTCAGTCGCCACTTGATCTCGGGCAGGGACTGCGCCATGGCGGGGGCGGATGCGGCCGCCAAAATGCCGGCGATGCCGCCGTGCTGCAATAGGCTTCTACGTTTCATCGATCTCTCCTCTGTGAATCACCCGGACGCTCGTGACATCCGTGGTCGGGTTTTGACACAAAACACCGGGTCTCGGTGTCCCCCAGATTACTGAGCCCCAGGTGTGATTGCGCAGTGTCCTGCCGGCCACTAACATGCGAACCTTTTCAGCACCTGCCTTGTCAGAAAGCACTCCCATGAAAGCACGTTGCGGCCAGATCGATCTTCATTACACCGTTCAGGGCGAAGGCCCCTGGATCACGCTGTCACACTCCCTGGCTTGTGACAGCTCGATGTGGAACGACCAAGTCACCCTGCTGGCTCAGCACTTCAAGGTGCTGTGCTTTGACACACGCGGTCATGGTCAATCCGATGCACCTGCTGGCCCCTACACCCTGGATTCACTGGCGGATGATGCCTATCATTTGATGCAGCACCTGGGCATCCGTCAGACCCATTGGCTGGGCTTGTCGCTGGGCGGCATGATCGGACAAACCTTTGCGCTGAAATATCCCGAGCACGTCGCCAGCCTGACGCTGGCGGCCACCACCAGCCGTGGCCTGCCGGCTGCCCCTGCCATGTGGGCCGAGCGTGCCAACACCGCCCGGACCCAGGGCATGGCTGCCTTGCTGGAAGGCACACTGGCGCGCTGGTTCACCGCACCCAGTCGGGAGGCCCGCCTGCCCGTCATCGATCGCATTGCCCAGACCATTCTGGCCACACCCGCCGAAGGTTATGCGGGCTGTTGCGAGGCCATTGCCGGGCTGGATCTGACCGACCGCTTGCACACCCTCACCTGCCCTACGCTGGTCATCGTGGGTGAGGAAGACCAGGGCACGCCGCCAGCGATGTCTCGCATCATTCACGAGCTC
>VEQI01000210.1 GCA_018883305.1 Limnohabitans sp.
CCACTGGCATGGCCCATCCAGCCCAGGTGGAGGCCATGGCCGAAGCCATGCGCCAGGCCTTCCCCCAATTGCAAATGACCTTTCATTTCCACAACACGCGTGGCATGGGATTGGCCAACGTGATGGCCGCGGCACGCGCCGGGATCGACCGCTTTGACGGGTCGCTGGGTGGCCTGGGTGGCTGTCCCTACGCACCGGGAGCCAGTGGCAACATTTCCAGCGAAGACGCCATTCACCTGTTGATGTGTCTGGGTTATGAGACCGGCATCGATCTGGACCGATTGCTGACCATCGGGCGTGGTCTGCCCGAGTTGGTGGGCCACGGCGTGCCGGGTCAGATGATCAAGGCAGGTCGCATCACCGACCTGCATCCGTCTCCGGTCTGAGCAAGGTCCCAGAACGGACGAAGGGGGATCTCAGCCCTGCGCCTGCTTGCGCATCAGGCCGTCCATGGCCAGCAGATAACCCTGCACGCCAAACCCCACGATAATGCCCGCCGCGGCGGGAGACACATAGGAGTGGTGGCGGAAGCTCTCGCGCGCATGCACGTTGGAGATGTGGATCTCGATCACCGGCAAGCCATCCACCCCTTTGATGGCGTCGTGCAGCGCCACCGAAGTGTGCGTGAAGGCCCCGGGATTGAATACGGTGCCCACGGCCTGACCGGCCTTGAAGAGCCGACCATACTCATGGATCTTGTCGATCAGGGCACCTTCCCAGTTGCTTTGAAAGCACTCCAGTTCAACCCCCAGCTGCCGGGCCTTGTCTTGGCACATGGCCTCCACGTCAGCCAGGGTGGTTCGCCCATATTGCTCAGGCTCGCGCAAGCCCAGCAGATTGAGATTGGGTCCATTGAGAAGCAGCATCTTTTTCATGCGGGCATTGTGACATGAAGGTGCGGGCTATGATCCCCCCATCTGCCGAACAAGTCTGGCCTCTTTGACCAACCCCGCGCAATATGACCCCCACAACTGCCCCCTCTTCCGGCGCCGATGTGATCGACCAGTTGGTCGGCCTCGCCGCCGGCCAACCGCTGCACACTGTCCGCCATCAGCGCGACAAGGTGGTTCACGCCACCCAGGGCAGCTACGAAGCGCTGCTCAGCCCCGACGTGGAAGGCCTGAGCGTTCAAGAACGCTTGCTGGTGGGGTGGTATGCCGCTCGGCTGACCCCCTGCCCGGCTTTGGCGCAGCACTACGCCGTTCAACTGGATGCCAGCTGGCCCGATGCTGTTCGTCAGGCCATTGTGCAAGACCAACTGCCGTCGCTGCCCGATGCCCGTCTTCGGGCCATTCTTCAATTTGTCCGCGCCCTGATCACCAAGCCCATCAGTGGCGACCAAGCCATGCTGCACACCTTGCCCGCGGCAGGCCTGAGCACGCCGGCCGTGGTGGCCTTGGCCCAGTGGATTGCCTTTTTGTCGTACCAGGGCCGATTGGTCACGGGTTTGCAAGCGCTCAAGCGCTGGCGTGGTCAGTGAACAGGAGCACCCTCATGAGCACTTTGCTGGAATCACACGGCTTCACGAATGCCACCCTGGGCTGGAAGGCCTGGCTGGACACGGTTCAACTGGATCAGGCCACACCGGCGCAAATGCAGGTGCTGGAGAGCAGCCACCCGCAGGCCAAGGTCTCGGACTATTACCTGCTGCTGGTGCATCAAGCGCGCATTCTGGAACAACGCTCCACGGCGTTCAACGCCATCATGTATGCCCCCGGTGGTCTGTCACGCGCAGAGCGCGAGCTGGCCTCCACGGTGGTCTCGCGCGTCAATGGCTGCGTGTACTGCGCCTCGGTGCATGCGCAGCGCTTTGAGCAACTGGCCAAGCGTCAGGACGTGATTGCGCAGGTGTTTGCAGACCCGGCCACGGCGGGCACCAACGCGCGTGAGCGCGCCATCGTGGCGTTCTCCATCGAGCTCACGTTGCAGCCCAACGACATTCCCGACAGCAGCCTGCAACGCCTGGCGGATGCGGGCCTGAGCGATGCGGAAATCCTGGACCTGATCCATGCGATTGCCATCTTTGCCTGGGCCAATCGGTTGATGCTCAATCTGGGTGAGCCGGTATTTCCGGCCTCCTAAAATCCCGACCCACTTCATCACACACACAGGAGATTTCATGGATCTGCAACTCGCGCAAAAACACGTGCTCATCACCGGTGGCAGCAAAGGCATTGGTCTGGCTTGTGCAGAAGCTTTTCTACAAGAAGGCGCTCGTGTGACGCTGGTGTCACGGGATCCCGCCAATCTGACACAAGGCGCAGCCAAACTCAACGCCAGCGCTGACCGCTCGGCAAGCATCTTCACCGTGTCGGCCAACTTACGTGATCCGGTCGATGCCGTCCGCGCGCTGGACGCCGCCGAAAAACACTTTGGCCCGGTCGATGTGCTGGTGAACTCTGCCGGCGCGGCCAAGAGGACACCCGCTGCTGAGCTGACTCCTGAAGCCTGGCAAGACGCCATGCAAGCCAAGTACTTCACCTACATCCACATGATGGACCCGGTGGTCAAGCGCATGGCGGCACGTCAGTGTGGCGTCATCGTCAACGTCATTGGGCAGGGTGGCAAGGTGGCCAACCCGATTCACATGCCAGGTGGCGCAGCCAATGCGGCCCTGATGCTGGTGACGGCGGGCATGGCGGCAGCCTATGGGGCACAGGGCGTGCGCGTCACCGCAGTCAACCCTGGACTGACCCTGACCGACCGTCTGCAAGAAGGTTTGAATGCCGAGGCGCGCGCCGGCGGCATCAGCCCCGAAGAAGCGTTGGCGCGCTCCAGCGCCAAGTTGCCGCTGGGACGCATTGCCCGCCCGGAAGAAATTGCCGACACGGTGGTGTATCTGGCCTCCGCCCGAGCCAGCTATGTGACCGGCGCCACGTTGGCCATGGACGGCGCCGTCACGCCACTGATCTGAACGCGCAGAACGCGCGCGTGCTCAGCGTGCGCGCGGCTTGAACGCCACGCGGGCACCGCCAGCCGGCTTGCCGTTGCTGCGGATTTGCATCGGACCACGACGCTCCGCGCCTTTGCCCGGGGCACGGCCTGCCCCATCCGCGTGACGCGGTGCGCCCTCGCCTTTGCGCTTGAAACCATCAGGCTTTTGGCCAAAGCCCTCGCCATGGCGACCCCCGGCATCCGCACGACGGTTGAAACCGTCATCGCGACGCTGGAATCCGTCTTCACGTCGTTGGAAGCCCTCGCCCGAGAAACCTTCGCTCTTGCGGGCAAAGCCCTCGCCGCGTGACTTGAAGCCGTCACCACGACCTTGCGGCTGGCGGTCTTGGCCCCAGCCACCACCCCATCCGCCGCCACCGCGGTGCTCCGAGCGGCCCTTGCCACCACTACGGCGATCTTGCGGTTTGCGCGCAGGCTGCAGACGCTGCGTCGGCTCCAGACCAGGAATCACTTCGGTCTGCAGCGGCTGGCGGGTATAGGCCTCGAAGCCTTGAATCTTGCGTTGATCGCGGAACTCGGCCAGCGTGACCGCCAGACCATCACGGCCCGCACGGCCCGTGCGGCCAATGCGGTGCACATAATCCTCGGACTTCATCGGCAGACCGTAATTGAACACGTGGCTGATGGAGGGCACGTCGATGCCGCGCGCGGCCACATCAGTGGCCACCAAAATTTGCACTTGGCCGTTGCGCAACGCCATCAGACGGCGGTTGCGCAAAGCCTGGCTGAGCGCACCATGCAACGCCACGGCAGCAAAGCCGGCCTGCTGCAAGTCTTGCGCCAGCGCGTCGCACTCAATCTGGGTGCTGGCAAACACGATGGCCTGCTCGATGCTGGGCTCGCGCAGCCAGTGGTCCAACAAGCGGCGCTTGTGGTCACGGTTGTCGGCCCAGAACAGGGTTTGACGAATGTTGGCGTGTTTTTCCTGCGGCGAATCGATCTGCACGCGCTGCGGCGTACGCATGACGCGGGTGGCCAATTGCTGGATGCGCGGCGCAAAGGTGGCGCTGAACATCATGGTCTGATGGCGATCGATCGTCAGCTGATTGACCTCGGCCAGGTCTTCGGAGAAGCCCAGGTCCAGCATGCGGTCGGCTTCGTCCAGCACCAGGAATTGCACCTGCTCCAACTGGATCTGACCTGAGCGCTGCAGGTCCAGCAATCGACCCGGCGTGGCCACCACGAGATCCGCATTTTGCAGGCGAGCGATCTGCATGGCGTAAGGCATGCCACCCACCACGTGCGCAATGCGCAGACCCTTGGCATGGCGCACCAGGTCGATGGCGTCATGCGCCACCTGTTGTGCAAGCTCACGGGTGGGGCACAGCACCAGTGCACCGGGCACGCTGGGTTTGAAGTTGCGCGGATGGGTCGGGTCCTTGCGCTTGGGACGACGCGGCGTGGGCAAGCCGGCCGCAGCAGCTTCGGCCACTTTGCGGGCCCATTCTTGTGCCTCGGCTTCCGCGCAGGCCTGGCGCTGCTGCAACAGGGTGTGCAACAGAGGCAACAGGAAAGCGGCGGTCTTGCCACTGCCGGTCTGGCTGGACACCATCAGGTCGATGTGCTCATCCTCGCCGGTGGACTGCGGCAAAGCCATGGGAATGGCTTTGGCTTGAACAGGGGTGGGCTCGGTGAAGCCCAGATCAACCACGGCAGCCACCAACTCGGGCGCCAGACCGAGATCGGCAAAGGGGTTGGCCTGGGTGGTGGTCACGGTCGCAGTCTCCGTGCTCAACGGTGCAGAAATCGCTGCAGTTGCAGCTATCACGTCAGTAGCAGAAGCTTCAGCCGCATCAAGCGTTTCAACCGGCTCGGGCGACAAGGTCACCTCAGGCACGGATGTTTCAATGGACAAGGTAGGGGCGTGCTCGCCCACGTGAACGTAGGAATCAGTCATGGTCGTCACCGCCTGGCGTGGCAGGTCGGCGTCATCTGAAAGTTGATGGGACAACATCAACCTGCAGACAAATTCAGCGTCGAGAGCGTCGACGCGACGGCCAGAAAGGCCTCAAGGCGTGAGGATGATGCGTTCGGATTGCTCGAAGGCAATACGCTGATTATGGCACACCCTGGGGTTTTCCCTAAATTTCAAAGGTTATCCGTTGGCTCAGGGCAACAGGAAGTGTTTGCGGTAGTGCACCAGTTCGTCAATGGATTCATGCACGTCGGCCAGCGCCGTGTGCATTTGGCGCTTTTTGAAAGCCGCGTAGACCTCGGGTTTCCAGCGCCGCGCCAGCTCTTTCAGCGTGCTCACATCCAGGTTGCGGTAATGCAGCCAGCCCTCCAGGCGCGGCATGTACTTCACCAGGAAACGACGGTCCTGGCTGATGGTGTTGCCGCACAGCGGGGAACTGCTCTTGGGCACATAACGCTGGATGAAGGCCAGTAGCTCGGCCTCGGCCTGCGCTTCGGTCATTGTCGAGGCCTTGACCTTGTCGATCAGGCCGCTGCGGCCATGCGTTCCCTTGTTCCAGGCATCCATGGCATTGAGGATGTCATCGGGTTGATGAATCACCAACACGGGTCCTTCGACACGAGGCGTCAGGTCAGGACCGGTGATCACTACCGCGATCTCGATCAGGCGTTCACGTTCGGGGTCGAGCCCGGTCATTTCACAATCGATCCAGACCAGATTCAGGTCGGACTTGGCCAGTGCCGGCAGCGTCACATCAGTAGAAGTCATGCCCGGATTGTCTCGCATCGGCAGGGGGCGCTCTCCTTCGCCTACACTCTGGCGCCATGAATGCTTCCTTGCTAATGACCCTGACCCTGGCGGTGCTGCTGCTGGCCAACCTGGGCACCAAACTGTGGTTGGCTACCCGACAGGCCCGCCACGTGGCCCGTCACCGCGATGCGGTCCCCAGTGCTTTCGCCACCGCCATCACGCTGGAGGCGCATCGCAAGGCGGCCGACTACACCCTGGCCAAATCACGCCTGGCCGTGTGGGACATCGCCCTGGAGGCTTTGTTGCTGCTGGGCTGGACGCTGCTGGGCGGACTGGACTGGCTCAACCGCACGCTGCTGGATCTGATGGGTCCGGGCATGGTGCAGCAATTGGCGCTGGTGTTGTGCTTTGTGCTGATTGGCGGGCTGTTGAGCCTGCCGCTCTCGCTCTACCAGACCTTTGTGGTGGAGCAACGCTTTGGCTTCAACAAGATGACCTGGGGCCTGTGGTTGAGTGATCTGATCAAGGGTTTGGTCTTGGGCCTGGTGCTGGGACTGCCCATCGTCTGGCTGATCCTGTGGCTGATGGCCGCGGGCGGCAACCTCTGGTGGCTCTGGGCCTGGGCTGCGC
>VEQI01000211.1 GCA_018883305.1 Limnohabitans sp.
GCATCGGGATCGATGATGGATCGCCCGCCCAACACACCATTGGAGCCAGCCATCTCACCAATGGGCGTGAGGCTGTGCGATGTCGGACGGAAATAGTCGGCAATGCTTTTGCGCTGATCGGCATTGGCCGCGCCCAACAACCACATGAGCAGAAAGAAGGCCATCATGGCCGTCATCATGTCGGCCAGCGCGATCTTCCAGGCGCCGCCGTGAGCACCACCGTGCCCATCGTCGATCACCTTCTTGATGACGATGACCGGTGCGTTGGCCGCAGGGGCTGCGCCCCCGGCCCCGCCTTCTGCCGCTGCGTCCTGTTCGTCCGCCATGATTACTTGCCTCGCATGCCGTCAAAGACCTCGGCAAAGGAAGGCTGGTTGTGGTGGCTGATGCACACACGGGCCGACTCGATGACCAGGGGCATGGGATGGCCGTGGAGGTTGGCCACGATGAGTTGCATCACCATTTTGTACATCTCGCCTTCCTCGTCCACCACCTGCTTGATGCGGTTGGCAAAAGGACCGGCAATGCCGTACGCCAAGAACACGCCCAGGAAGGTACCCACCAGGGCGGAACCAATCAGCGCACCCAGCACAGGCGGGGGTTGATCGATGGCACCCATGGTCTTCACCACACCCAGCACGCAGGCCACAATCCCCAGCGCGGGCAATGCGCCTTCCATGCCAGCCCACGTCTCCGCGGCCTTGAGCTCATTGTGATGGTGCAGCTTGATAGAGGCGTTCATCACGTCTTCCACCGCGTAGGGACTGAGGTTGCTGGAGGAAACCACCATCAGACGGATAGTGTCGCAAATGAGGTGCAGCAGACCGTGGTCGTGCAGGATGGGCGGGTACTCGGAGAAGATGGCACTGGATTCCGGGTTTTCGATGTGCGACTCTAGCGCCACCGCCCCTTCCGCCTTGAGTGTCTTGAGCAGTTTGGAGACCAGGAAGATCACCGACAGGTAATCCTCTTTTTTATATTTGGAACCTTTGAAAACTTTGCCCAGACCGCCCATGGCGCTCTTGATGATGACCATGCTGTTGCCGATCAACATGGCGCCCACGGCGGCGCCGGCAATGATGAAGGTTTCGATCGGGGCGGCCTTGATGATGGGCGCCATTTTGCCGCCGGCGATGATGTAACCGCCAAACACGCAACCGAACAGGACGAGCAGACCTACTGCATTCATTTGTCAACTCCACGAAGTCCCGGCATTCGGTCCCAAGGGAGCGCAGCCCAGACGGTCGGGACAGGGTGGCCCGTTGGCCAACCCCGCCGAATCAGTTCAAGGAGCGGGAAGCCCGGGAAGCGGTCGGCACCAGTGAAGGCACCTCGGACCACGCTTCGCGAATCTCGCTCATCAAACCATAAACTTCATCCAAGGCTTCCAGATCATTGCGCACATTGATGTGGAAGATTCGCTTGGTCACATAACTATACAGTTCATTCAGGTTGTTGGCTAAATCGCCCCCCTGATTGAAATCGAGTGCGCCTTGCAGGCCCAGCACAATGCGGCTGGCACGCCCCAGGGCTTTGGATTTTTCGGCAATCGCACCGTGCTGAATGTGGCCGCGGGCCACAGACAAACTTTCCAGCAAACCGTCAAACAACATCTGGATCAACTCGATGCTGTTGGCATTGGACACGCCGGTAGTGACTTTCACATCACCGTAACTTTCAATGGCTTTTAGATGGGCTCTCATGCTTTCTCTCTTCCGATGCTGGGCGCTACCCCAGAGTTATCGGAATCAGCCGATCCAACTTGAGCCAACCAGCGATGCGCCAGGGTCATTTTTTGAACAGGTAACGACCTCATGCTGGCACCTGTTGGGGTTGAAGGTTCAAAGGCGCACCGCCATCCAGCGTCTGGGGCGAGGTTTCATGCGTCAGCATGACAGTCTCAGACTCGGGCGGCGTGTCGGCCAAGGTGTCGACAACTTCTGTGTCGGCGAGTTCTGTCTCGGCCATCGCTTGTGCGGACATGGCATCACTGGCAGTGGCTATTTGGGCGTCAGCCGTCTCGGCGGCCTGCGCCTCGTCCGTGGTCACGCTGTTTTCCAATTCGGGCAGTTCGCGCACCATCAAATGTCGGGAGAATGGCTCCGCCAACAACAAACCGGTACGGGCATACAGCATGGCCACCACCTGATCCAGCGTTTGCTGATTGGTGAGCCAGTGCTCGGGGTGTTGCGCGTGGTCAAACCCCACCTGATACAGACTGGCCACGTGGTGCATGGGCAGCCATGACTCCAGCGAACCACGCGGTGTGGGAAAGCTCGCCACGTTTTTGGGCACACTTTGTTCCTGCTTGGCCCCGTCTTGCTGGCCTTGCATGAACACATGCTCGATGTGCTGACGAATCACCGGCTCATAGTGCGGACGCAATTTTTGCAACAGCTCAGGAGGGTAACCGGCCATGGGGATACCGCTCATGGCATCCCACAGGGATTTGCCATGCAAATCGGCGAACAGACTGTCCGTATAGGTCTTGGGAATCTCTGGGCCCACATGCTTGCTGTGGATGACATTCACCTTGTCGATCAAATACAGGCTCAGGAGCACGAGCAACAGCACGCCCCAGGCCACGAACAGCTGGAAAAAGTTGCTCATGACGATTTCCGCTTCGGCTCGGGCGCCGATTCAGGGCTGAGCTGCAACTGCACGCGGATTTTTTTCACTACGGCAGAAAGAATCTGGCTCACGCGCGATTCGCTCACACCCAGCACTTCCCCGATTTCCTTGAGGTTCATTTCCTCCACGTAGTAGAGCTGCATGACCAGCTGTTCACGCTCGGGCAAATTTTCAATGGCGGCGGTGACCGCATCCATGAACTGCGCGTGCTCCACGATGGCTTCGGGTTGCTGCGACTTGTCGTCGGCAATATTCATCACCTCATCGGTGAGGACTTCCAGCGAATAGGTTTCAAACTGCAGCGCCTTGCCACGGTCCTTGTGAAACTCATCGATGCCAATGCCCATGAACTCGGCAATTTCCGCCTGGGTAGGCGTGCGTCCCAGCTCGGAGGCCAGCACATGCACAGTTTCATTGTGCGACTTGTTGAAGGCCACCGCCGAGCGGGGTAGAAAAGACAGGCGACGAACCTCGTCGAGCATGGCGCCGCGCACACGGCTATGGGCAAAATTCTCGAAGTCCACGCCTTTCGAGGCGTCGTAGGCTCGGGCGGCTTCCAGCAGGCCAATCATGCCCACCTGGATCATCTCGTCGAGTTCCATGAATGCCGGCACGCGGGCTTTCAAATGCAGCGCCACGCGCTTGACCAGCCCGAGGTGGCGCATCACCAGGTCTTCACCTCGTGACTCTTGTTCTCGATATTGTTTGATCGGGGATAGCACTCTCATGTTGCATCCGGACTGTGTTGTATCAGCCGTTCCATGAAAAATTGCAGGCCACCCGATGCCTGATCGATCGGATGCAGTTGAGTCGTCAATTCAGCCAGGCGACGGAAATCGCGCGAAGCCGCGGAACCGGGCGCGAACTCCAGCACGGATTGGTATTTGCGCAGCGCCGACAGCACCAGGTCATCGGCCTCGATGGCCGTGAGGTAATGCAAAGTGGTGCCCAGGAACTTCACGCACACGTCGTTGAGTCGCTGATAAAGCCGCCAGCCTTCCGACTGACTGCCCACCATGTTGGGCACCAGATAAATTTCATCGAGCTGCATCTGCTGGTTCAACACCTTGATGGTGCCGTAGGCATCCGCAATGGATGAAGGGTCATCCTTGACCACGATGTAACGGCGCTGGCATGCGCCCAGGAAAGACAGCACGGAAGGCGAGATGCCCGCTGCAATATCCACAATCAGGTAATCCACCTCATCGGCCATGCCACTGAACGCCTGCACGATGGAGGCGGCCTGCATGCTGCTGAGTGCAGCCAGTTCATGCATGCCCGAGGCCCCGGGAATCAAACGGATGCCTTGGCGTGTGGTGACCGTGATCTCGGCCAGGCTTTTATCGCCAGACAGGAAATGTCCCAGGTTGTAGGGCGCGCGCGCGCCCAGCGCAATTTGCGCATTGGCCAGGCCCAGGTCGGCGTCAAAAAGCATCACCTTGGCGCCGCGCTGCGCCAGCGCCACGGCCAGGTTGATGGAGACCGTGGTCTTGCCAACGCCGCCCTTGCCACTGGCGACGCCGATCACTTCGGTCTTGCGTTTGGTTTGCATGGATGTCGCCCGTCCTGTCACATCGTCATGGAAGAAAGTGCGGCACCGGCACGGACCATCGGGTCCATCCCCTCGAGCCCAACAGATGACGTCGGCACCATGCCCAGGCCGGCCAGCGCCGCCTCGACCAGTTCGACACCACCGCCAGCGGACAGCCAGTCACCCATTTTTTCGCCCTTGCTGCAAGCCGTCAGACCGACGGGGGATTCGCTCAAGAACTGTATCAACGCCCAAGGTTGCGTACTCTCATCCACCTTGCTCACCATCATGCCATGCCAAGTGCCTTCGGGCGTGGCAAACAAGCGGCGCAGCGTGGCCACCGATGCATCGGCAGGCACCACCGCGTGGCACTGGGCTTGCGGGCAGACCGAGCGAATTTCCTGCACACGCTCGGCGGTTTGCACGCCAGCGGTGTCAATCAGCACTGCGCGACGGTGTGACAGATCATCCAACAACAACTTCAAAGCGCCCACCGAGGTGGCGCGGTAACAGTCCACACCGGACTGCGTGCTCAACAACTGGGTCTGGTTCCAGGCACCAGGACGCATGTCGCAATAGCTAATGACAGCCACTTGTTCAGCGCCATGGGCCAGTGACAGTGACTGGGCCATGCGCGCCAACATCAGGGTCTTGCCGCCACCGGACGGACCGGCCACGACATGGATGCCTTGCATGGCAAATTCCGATTGACGCTCACACAAGGTGTGCTCCAGTTGCTGGCGAATCGCCGACAAGGCGGTTTCAGCACTTTCATGATCGGGCAGCACATCCAGCAGCAAGGCGCGCAAAGCACCCGGAATGGGGGCATCCTGCAGGGCCTGGCGCAAGGGTTGGAGGGCCGGCGGCAAGGATTGGCCGTTACCCCACATGGCCATCTGCTGACCCAGCCGGAATTCACGGCGCAAAGCGGAGAGTTCCTCACGCACCAGGGAGACGATTTCCTGACCACGGATCTGGTCATGGGCCTGCTGACCGGAGGTACCCACCGACGCCAGCACTTGTTGCACGCGCGAGGTCGACGGGGCCATGAATTCGGGGGCCGGCGTGACCGCGGCGCTGGCGGGTGTGGGCATGGGCTTGGCAGCGGGGCGACGCGCAGGCATGGCCTGTTGCAAGGTTTGCGCGAAGTCGCCCTTGCCCGTGGCGGCAGGCTTTCGGACGTCATGCGGGAACTCGTCCTGCACAGCCTCTTCGGGGGCGATCGCGGGGATGTCCACCGCCACGATCATTTCCGTTTGACCACGCACCTGACAGCTGGAGATGACCAGAACGTCGGGGCCATACAGCGCCGTCGCCTTTTCCTGGGCGGTGCGCATATCCTTGGCCAGAATTCGCTTGAGTTCCATATCGTTTCTCTATCAGTTCAGTTCGTCATCCGCCTTGCGGGACTTCACATCCACAGTGTGAATCACCTTCACGGCCTGGTCGTCCGGTATTTCGCTGTACGACAAGACTGTCAGATCATTGACACGCTGCTTGGCCGCCTTGGACAACCAGCCGCGGATCAACGGAGACACCACCAGCACCGCCGGATGGCCTTCTTCCTCCAGGAAGTGGCAACCTGCACGCAAAGAGGCAAACAGGTTTTCCGACAAGTTGGGCTCCAGAACCACGGGCTGTCCGGGTTGGCTTTGCTGCAAGACGTTATGCAATAACTGTTCCAGGCTGGGTTCAAGGGTCATCACCGACAGGTTGCTTTGCTCGTCGATCAGTGACTGCATGATCATGCGTCCCAGTTTGGGCCGCACCAGGCCGGTCAGTTGCTCCGGGTCATTGGTACGGGCGGTGGCATCGGTGAGCGTTTCAACGATGGTGCGGATGTCGCGGATGGACACCGACTCGGCCAGTAACTGCTGCAACACGCGGGTCAGGGCGCCCACGCTGATCTTGCCGGGCACCAGATCTTCCACCAACTTGGGCGACTTGGCTGCCAGCTTGTCCAGCAATTGCTGGGTGTCGTCGTGGCTCAGCAGATCGGCAGCGTTTTCGCGCAGCACTTTATTCAGATGGGTGGAGATGGCCGTGCTGCCGTCCACCACGGTGTAGCCC
>VEQI01000212.1 GCA_018883305.1 Limnohabitans sp.
GACTGTTGCTGAGTCTGCAACTGGGCTCGCCCACGCGTCCTCAACGCTTGATCGAAGACAGTCCGCTGGAGATCGTGCTGGTCAATGCGCGCTCACGCAGTCGTGACACCAACCCCAAACCGCAGGCACTGGCGCAAACCACCTTGGTGGGTGGCGGTGCGGGGCAGGCGTCCGCACGGGCGCGCTCGCCCCTGCCCAATGCCCCGGTCCATCAGATCGGACAGCATCTGGACGCCATGGAGCAGCAGGTGACGGCTTTGCAGACACAACAGTCGCAATTGCTGGCGCAAGTCAAGGCGCAGTTGGCACAACTACCGAATACGCAACTGGAAAAGCAAAGTGAGACCACGCAAGCCAGACGACGCCAGTTGATGCGCTTGCTGGCCGAAATCGAACAACGCATCGAGACCGAGAACGCGCGTCCCCGCAAGCGCTATCTGAGCCCCTCCACCCGTGAGGTGGCCTATGCCCAGTATTACGACCGACTGCGCCGCAAGATCGAAACGCTGGGCACACAGCAGTTTCCCCAGGTGGGCACGCGCAAGCTCTACGGCGATCTGACCATGATCGTCACGGTGGACAGCCAGGGGCGCGTGATCGGGACCGAGGTCGTGACGTCCTCGGGGCAGCCCGAGCTGGACCGACGCGCGCAGGCCATTGCCTCACGCGCCGGGCCCTTTGGCGCTTTCACGGTCGACATGAAGCGACAGACCGATCTGCTGGCCCTGGTCTCGCGCTTTTCTTTCACCCGCGACCACCGGCTGCAAACCGAGCTCACCGGACCATGAGAACTCGCACGCGCCCACTTCTTGCGGCCATGCCGTGGTTGCTCCGGTTGCTGGCCTTGCTGCTCCTGGGAGTGTTGAGCTTGCAGTTGTACTTTGCCGCACGGATTGCGCTCATGGCCATCATGGCCCCCGAGTCCACCGCGTTCCAGCGCTCCGAGGTCTGGCGCCTGGTTCAACAGCCGCAGGGCTTGCGCTGGCGTCAGGACTGGGTGCCTGATGGCCAGATCGCCAACTCGCTCAAGCGAGCGGTCATCGTCTCGGAAGACGACATCTTTGCCCGTCATGATGGTGTGCAATGGGAAGCCATGGAAAAGGCCTGGCGCCAGAATGCACGCGCCGAGGCCCAGGCGTCACGTGCCCGCCAGGGACGCAACCCCAAGGTGGTGGGTGGATCCACCATCACCCAGCAACTGGCCAAGAACCTGTTTCTTTCTGGGGAGCGCACTTTGCTGCGCAAGGGGCAAGAGTTCATCCTCACCTTGATGCTCGAAGCCTTGCTGAGCAAGCAGCGCATTCTGGAGATCTACCTCAACAGCGTGGAATGGGGCGAAGGCGTGTTTGGTGCCGAAGCGGCTGCCCGTCACTACTTCAACAAGCCGGCCTCGGACTTGACGGCCTGGGAGGCCTCACGCCTCGCGGTCATGCTGCCGCGACCGCGTTACTTTGAAAAGTTGCCCCAGTCTGGCTACCTGCAAGAGCGCGCGGAGATCATCCAGGGTCGACTGGGTGGCGCCGTGTTACCGTCTGCCCGTTGAGGCTTTCCATCGTGCGCATACTTGGCATCGACCCCGGCTTGCAAACCACCGGCTTTGGCGTGATTGACGCTGATGGGGCGGCTTTGTCCTACGTGGCCAGTGGCACGATTCGCACCACCCAATTGCCACGAGGCGACTTGCCGGCCCGTGTGCGTGTGCTGTTTGAGGGGGTGCATGAAGTGGTGCAGCGTTATCAGCCCGAGTGCGCGGCGCTGGAAATCGTGTTCGTCAACATCAACCCGCAAGCCACGCTGCTGCTGGGTCAGGCACGCGGTGCCTGCCTGAGTGCGCTGGTCACGCGCGATCTGTCCGTGGCCGAATACACCGCGCTGCAAATGAAAAAGGCCGTGGCCGGTCATGGCAAGGCGGCCAAGGCGCAAGTGCAGGAAATGGTCAAACGCCTGCTGAAACTGCCTGGCCTGCCCGGCCCGGATGCGGCCGATGCCCTGGGGTTGGCCATCACGCATGCCAGCGCGGCACGCACGTTGCAAAGCCTGCAAGGCCTGTCGGGTCGAAGTCGTGCCAGTGGCATGTTCCGTGCGGGACGCACGGGCTAAGTATCACCAGGCCGGGGCCAGTTGCGCCAGCCCCTTGGGGGCCGCACGCTCGTCCTCGAAGGTGACGATTTCATAGGCCTCGGGACGGCTGAGCAATTCACGCAACAAACGGTTGTTCATGGCGTGCCCGGAACGGAAAGCGCTGTAACTGGCCAACAACGGCTTGCCCAGGATGTAGAGGTCACCCATGGCGTCCAGGATCTTGTGCTTGACGAACTCATCGTCGTAGCGCAGGCCATCACTGTTGAGCACCTTGTAGTCGTCCATCACGATGGCGTTGTCCAGTCCGCCGCCCAGGGCCAGGCCGTTGGCACGCATCATTTCCACATCGCGTGTGAAACCAAAGGTGCGGGCACGGGCAATGTCGCGGCTGTAGCGCCCCGTGTCCATGTCAAACACCACGCGCTGACCCGTGGCGTCCACGGCGGGGTGGTCAAAGTCGATTTCAAAGCTGAGCTTGAAGCCGTGGTGAGGATCCAGGCGCGCCCATTTTTCCTGCACGCCCTGCCCTTCACGGACCTCCACGGGTTGCACCACCCGCACGAACCGCTTGGGCGCGTTCTGCAAGGCAATGCCCGCGCTTTGCAAAAGGAATACGAACGACGCGGCCGAGCCATCCAGGATGGGCACTTCTTCTGCCGTGATGTCCACATAGAGGTTGTCGATGCCCAGGCCGGAACAGGCCGACATCAGGTGCTCCACCGTGTGCACTTTGGCCCCGGCGTGAGAAATGGTGGAAGCCAGTCGGGTATCCGTGACCGCGGTGGCGTTGACCGGGATATCGACCGGCGACGGCAGATCCACCCGGCGAAACACGATGCCGGTGTCTGGCTGGGCCGGGCGCAGGGTGAGCTCGACGCGCTCACCGCTGTGCAGCCCCACCCCGACGGCACGCGTCAGGGTTTGAAGGGTTCGTTGTTGCAGCACAGACCGATTTTACCCGGCAGGCCTGATTCCACCCGAGGTCCGTGTGAGCCTCGGGTGTGCGCGTCAGTCCGCTTGCTTACGCAGGAAGGCCGGAATCTCGTAATCATCCATGCCACCCGAGGCCAGAGCGTCCACCTTGGCGGCTGCCTGGGTACGGTTGGTGCGCCACACGCTGGGCACGGCCATGCTGCCGTAGTCCGGCTGAGCCACGCCCGTGACGCCAGGCTGCTGAGCCGCCGTCGCATGCGTCTCCACCGTGAAGGGCACGTTGTCGGTGCCGGTGCGCAGCACCTTGAGTGGTTGCTTATTGAGGCGTCCGCCCACGGACAGCCCGGTTGCCACCACTGTCACACGAATCTCGTCGCCCAGCGCTTCGTCGTAGGCCGTGCCGTAAATCACATGTGCTTCGGAAGAGGCAAAGGCGCGGATGGTGTTCATGGCCTCGCGCGACTCAGACAGCTTCAAGCCGCCCTTGGCTGCGGTGATCAGCACCAGCACGCCCTTGGCACCGGACATGTCCACCCCCTCCAGCAACGGGCAAGCCACGGCTTGCTCGGCAGCGATGCGGGCGCGATCCGGGCCACTGGCCTTGGCCGTGCCCATCATGGCCTTGCCATGCTCGCTCATGACGGTGCGAACGTCTTCGAAGTCCACGTTCACCAGGGCCTCGACGTTGATGATCTCGGCAATACCACCCACCGAGTTGCGCAGCACGTCGTTGGCATAGGCGAAGGCCTGGTCTTGCGTGACATCGTCACCCAGCACTTCCAGCAGCTTTTCGTTCAGCACCACGATCAACGAGTCGACATTGGCCTCCAGCTCGGCCAGGCCAGCTTCAGCGTGGGTCATGCGGCGATTGCCTTCCCAGTCGAAAGGCTTGGTGACCACACCCACGGTGAGAATGCCCATCTCGCGGGCCACGCGGGCCACGATGGGTGCCGCACCGGTGCCGGTGCCACCGCCCATGCCGGCGGTGATGAAGAGCATGTTGCAGCCCTCCAGGGTTTCGCGGATTTCATCCACGGCCGCCTCGGCTGCCTCACGACCACGCTCGGGCTTGCTGCCCGCGCCCAGGCCGCTGTGGCCCAGCTGAATGGTTTTGTGCGCGCTGCTGGCACGCAGGGCCTGTGCGTCGGTGTTGGCGCAGATGAATTCCACGCCCTTGACGCCGCTGGAAATCATGTGCTCCACCGCGTTGCCGCCGCCACCGCCCACGCCGATCACCTTGATCTGGGTGCCTGCGTTGAACTCTTCCACTTCAATCATTTCAATGCTCATCTTGTACTCCAATCCATCTTTCTGCAGTTGCCGTGTTTGAAACTTTGTCTATGTTTTGATTGATCCATCTCACCCGGTGCGGGGCGGTGCGCCTCGACAGCAAGGTCGCCATCGTCGTCGCTCGGCCCACAGGCCCGGGCTGCCACGCGGATAGGGCACATGTGCGTTGAACAGCATGATCAGAAATTCCCCACGAACCAGTCCTTGACGCGCCCCAGCGCCGTCTTGACCGATCCATTCTTTTGCGCCACCTTGAAGCCGCGCATGCGTCCCATGCGGGCCTCTTCCAGCAGGCCCATCACCGTGGCCGCGCGCGGCTGCGCCACCATGTCGGACAACGCGCCGCTGTAATGCGGCACGCCACGGCGCACCGGTTTCAAGAAGATGTCTTCGCCCAGCTCCAACATGCCAGGCATCACCGCGCTACCGCCCGTGAGCACAATGCCGGAGGACAGGACTTCCTCGAAGCCCGAGTCACGCACCACTTGCTGCACCAGCGAAAAAATTTCCTCGATGCGCGGCTCGATCACGCCCGCCAGCGCCTGGCGGCTGAGCATGCGGGGACCGCGGTCTCCCAGGCCCGGCACTTCCACATGCATGTCCGGGTCGGCCAGCAACTGCTTGGCATAACCCGATTCCACCTTGATGTCCTCGGCGTCCTTGGTGGGGGTGCGCAAGGCCATGGCGATGTCGCTGGTGATCAGATCGCCCGCGATGGGAATGACGGCCGTGTGCCGAATGGCGCCGCCCGTGAAGATGGCCACATCGGTCGTGCCCGCGCCGATGTCCACCAGCGCCACGCCCAATTCCTTTTCATCGGCGGTCAGCACCGACTGGCTGGACGCCAGCGGGTTGAGCATGAGCTGGTCCACGTCCAGACCACAGCGGCGCACGCACTTGATGATGTTCTCGGCCGCGCTCTGCGCACCAGTCACGATGTGCACCTTGGCTTCCAGGCGAATGCCGCTCATGCCAATGGGCTCTTTCACATCCTGACCGTCGATCACGAATTCTTGCGGCTCCACCAGCAGCAGGCGCTGGTCAGTGGAGATGTTGATGGCCTTGGCGGTCTCCACCACACGGGCCACATCGGGTGCAGTCACTTCACGGTCTTTCACAGCCACCATGCCGCTGGAGTTGATGCCGCGGATGTGGCTGCCAGTGATGCCGGTGTACACACGCGTGATCTTGCAGTCCGCCATCAGCTCGGCCTCCTTCAAGGCTTGCTGGATGCTTTGCACCGTGGCGTCAATATTGACCACCACGCCGCGCTTGAGGCCGTTGCTGGGCGCCACGCCCAGGCCAGCGATCTTGAGCTCGCCACCGGGCATGACCTCGGCCACCACGGCCATCACCTTGCTGGTGCCGATGTCCAGCCCGATCACCAAATCTTTGTACTCTTTTGCCATAGCCACCCCGTGCCTATTTCTTCACCTGCTGTGGATCCACCGTGGTCACGCCCCGCATGCGCAAGGCATAACCCGTGTCGTAACGCAAATCTGCGGCCTCCAGCGCCGATACTTTCCTACCCAGTCGTGATGCCACCTGTGGCAATGTCTTGACCAGGGTATCCAGACGTTCCAGCACCTGCGTCTGCGTGCCGCGTCCCAATTCAATCCGCGCGCCCCCCGAGAGGACCATGCGCCAACTGCCACGCGGCGTGAGGTCCAGCCCCATCAGGTGGCCGCCCAGCGCCGTGGCCGGTTGCTTCAACGCCTGATACATCGCCAACACCTCGGCCGACTGGTTGTCCGGGCCACTCAAACGCGGCAGCTCATCGTCTTCCAGATCGCCCAGATTGGCCTCAAACACTTCGCCTTGCGCATTCACCAAGCGCCCTTCGCCTTCGCCCCCCCAATACGCCACGGGGTTGTGTGCCTGCAGCACCACGCGCAGCCGATTCGGGAACTCGCGCTGCACCAGCG
>VEQI01000213.1 GCA_018883305.1 Limnohabitans sp.
TTTCAGGACTGACTTGCAAACTCAGCACCGGCAACTCGATGGTGTGTTCTTTGAAACGGTCGATGCGCGGAAAACCAGTGGTGGGCAAGAAATGACCATCCACACGCAAGTGGGTGTAGCCGCGTGGACGCGCCCAATCTGCGAGTTCGGTGTACACACCTTTGCGGTTCATCACCAAAGGGCTCATCAAGCCAATGTGTTGACCTTTGAATTCGCGCATCAATTGCGCGGCAATGCGTTCAACCGTTTGCGGTTGCACCGCAGCACCATCGTGCACGCAATGCTGCGTGCCCAATTTCACAAACAACAAACGCAAAAAGTGCCACACCTCGGTGGTGGTACCCACGGTGGACTTGCGCCCACCGCGCGACAAACGCTGCTCAATCGCCACCGTGGGTGGTATGCCATACACCGCATCCACCTCAGGCCGCCCCGCAGGTTGCACGATGCTGCGCGCATAAGCGTTCAAACTTTCAAGATAACGGCGCTGACCTTCGTTGAACAAAATGTCAAACGCCAAGGTTGATTTGCCTGAGCCCGACACCCCAGTGATGACATTGAATTTGCCACGCGGAATATTGACACTCAAACTCTTGAGGTTGTGTTCTTTGGCGTTGATGATTTGAATGGCATCGGGAGCAGTTGAAACACCCGCATTCGGTGCAGTCAGTTTGCTGGGCAACGATTTCGGCTTGACGTATGAGGCGCCCGGCAAATTGGCTGCGCCGGATGCAGCGCGTTCCAACACAATCTCAGCAGCCACCAAACCAGAAGACCCCGAAGACACCTCATACAACACCCCCAAAGACTCAGCATAGTCACGCAAAGCCTTGCCAGTGTGAGATGTCGGATGCAAACGCACTTCTTCAGGCGTCCCTTCTGCCACCAACAAGCCCCCCGCATCGCCACCCTCTGGCCCCAAGTCGATCAACCAATCGCTGGCACGGATCACATCGAGGTTGTGTTCGATCACGATGAGTGAGTTGCCGTCTTCAAGCAAGCGGCGCATCGCACGCATCAGTTTGGCGATGTCGTCAAAATGCAAACCCGTGGTGGGTTCGTCAAACAAAAACAACACGCCTTTTTTGGCGACTGATTGTTTGCTGGCCGTTTTGTTTTTCGCGGCCTCTGCCAAAAAACCAGCCAACTTCAAACGCTGCGCTTCACCACCGCTCAAGGTGGGCACAGGTTGACCGAGCTTCACATAGTCCAAGCCCACATCGACAATGGGTTGCAAGGCGCGAATCACATCGCGGTCGTTGGCAAACAACTCAACGGCTTCGCCCACTGTGAGGTCGAGCACATCGGCCACATTCAAGTGGCGCACATTGTGGTGCTCTGAAGAATTGGGCTCTGACCCCAATTTTTCGGCCCCCAATTTTCTTTCTATTTTGATGTCGAGTATTTCAGGTCGATAACGTTGACCGTTGCAGTCTTGGCAACGCAAATACACATCGCTCAAAAATTGCATTTCGACATGCTCAAAACCTGAACCACCGCAGGTGGGGCAACGGCCATCGCCGCTGTTGAAACTGAATTTCGACGCGGTGTAGCCGCGTTGCTTAGACATGGGCGCCATCGCAAACAACTCGCGCACGGCGTCCCATGCGCCCACATAGCTGGCGGGGTTGGAGCGTGCGGTTTTGCCAATGGGGGACTGGTCGACAAACACCACATCACTCAGGTAGTCCACGCCCAGCAAGCGGTCATGCGCCCCCGGCGTTTCGGTGGCACGCCCCAGGTGCCGCATGAGTGCTGGCGCCAGAATGTCCTGAATCAGGGTGGATTTGCCCGAGCCGCTGACGCCGGTCACACACACCAGCCGCTGCAACGGAAACTCCACCGAGAGGTTGCGCAGATTGTGTTCGCGCGCCCCTTCCAGCACCAACCGAGGAGTGGCATCTGTCACGGCTCGCTTGAAGCCCATACCCACTTGCTTGCGAGCGCCCAGGTAGGCACCTGTCAAGGTGTCTGCCTGTTTGAGCGCACTCACCGACCCATCAAACACGATCTGTCCGCCGCGCTCGCCAGGCCCTGGCCCCATGTCGATCACCCGATCAGCCGCCAGCATCACGGCTGGGTCGTGCTCCACCACCACCAAGGTGTTGCCAGCGTCACGCAAGCGTTGCATGGCTTCAGTGATGCGAGCCATGTCGCGCGGATGCAGGCCAATGCTAGGCTCGTCCAGCACAAAGAGCGTATTGACCAGCGAGGTGCCCAGCGCTGTGGTGAGGTTGATGCGCTGCACCTCACCACCACTGAGGGTTCGGCTTTGCCGATCCAGCGAGAGATAACCAATGCCCACATCGCACAAATAGCGCAAGCGGGTGCGGATCTCGTCCAGCAACAATTGCATGGCCACCTGCTCGGCCGGGGCAGCGGCGTCCTGCGGGAGCTCCATGCTGTCAAAGAAGGTACGCAGCCGCTCGATGGGCATCAGCATCAAGTCGTGCAGGCTCAGGCCTGGCAAGGCTTCCAGCTGCGTCCGGGTCCAAGGCACGCCCGCAGGCAGGAAGCGCTTCGCAGGTGCCAAAACGGCATCTGCCTGTTCACGCGTGCCAATGCGCCACAACAAACTCTCGGTCTTCAGTCGGGCGCCACCGCACACCTGGCACGGGGTGTAGCTGCGATATTTGGACAGCAGCACACGGATATGCATCTTGTAGGACTTGCTCTCCAGATACTCAAAGAAGCGCTTGATACCGTACCACTGCTGGTTCCATTTGCCATTCCAGTTCGGGGAGCCCTGGATCACCCACGCCTGCTGCTCGGAGGTCAGCTTGTTCCAGGGCGTGTCACGCGGAATACCCGCCTTTTCGGCGTGGCGCATCAAATCGTCCTGGCACTCGGACCAAGCAGGGGTCTGAATGGTCTTGATGGCGCCGGCTCGCAAGGTGAGCTTGTCGTTGGGTATCACCAGGCCGTAGTCGACACCAATCACTCGACCAAAACCGCGACAAGTCTCGCATGCGCCGGCGGGCGAGTTGAAGGAAAACATCGAGGGCGTGGGTTGCGCATAGCGCATGTCGCTCTCGGGGCAATGCAGGCCGGTGGAAAACTTCCAGATCGTCTCGGCCTGCCCCTCCTCAGGCATCACATACACGCTGACTCGGCCGCTGCCGCGTTTGAGCGCGGTTTCCAGGGCCTCCATCACGCGCACGCGCTCGGTATTGCTCAGGCGGAAACGGTCTGCCACGACATCGAGCACCTGTCGCGGACCGGTGGGCGTGGCCACCTCGCGCTGAGCCTGCACGCGAGTAAAGCCGCTGGCACTGAGCCACTGCTCGATGTCCTCGGCCGAGGTGTTGGCGGGCAACTCCACCGGGAAGGTCACCACCAATCTCGGATCTTTGCCTGCAGCCCGCGACTGCAGCTGGGTGTAGATGGAGTCGGCTGTGTCATGTTGGACAGAACGGGCCGTCTGACGGTCAAACAACTGCGCGGCGCGCGCAAACATCAGCTTGAGATGGTCATTGAGTTCGGTCATGGTCCCCACCGTGGAGCGCGAACTGCGCACCGGGTTGGTCTGATCGATGGCAATGGCCGGAGGGACGCCTTCCACGCGGTCCACCGCGGGGCGATCCATCCGATCGAGGAACTGACGTGCGTAAGCGCTGAAGGTTTCAACATACCGCCGCTGCCCTTCGGCATACAGGGTGTCGAACACCAGGCTGGATTTACCGGAACCGCTGGGGCCGGTGACGACCGTCAATTCACCGGTGCGGATATCGAGATCCAGGTTCTTGAGATTGTGCTGGCGAACGCCTCGCAGGCGGATAAGTCCCTGGGTCATGGCGGCTACAGAGGCTGTGTCGTGGTTGGGGCAACCATTCTAGGCAGTCCCGTGTGACACAGGGCACCGCCCGGGTATTCTCGGGCGGTGTGGGCCGCATTCAGCCGATTATTTGGCGGGTGCTGCCGCCGGGCTGGCCGCCGAGGCGTCCGCCGCAGGGGCTGCCGCAGGCGCAGCGGCCGGGGCTGGCTCTGGCGCGTGAGTGGCTTCAGCGCCATGTTTCTCGCCGCTCATATCGAGCGAATCACCGCCCTTCATGATGACAAACAGTGCCAGCGCGGCAAAGACGATGAATCCCAGAGCAATTTTCCACATAGCGCTATCTCCAAATCAAAAAAAGGCCCTCCACGGAGGGAGGGCCACACTCTATCACCCGGCTCTCCCGGGTAGCTGACAGGTTCAGTCGTGGGCGTAGATGTCCACGTCCTTGGTTTCCTTCACGAACAACATGCCGACCACAAAGGTCATGCCGGCGATGATGATGGGATACCACAAGCCGTTGTACATGTTGCCGGTCTGCGCCACGATGGCAAACGCCGTGGTAGGCAGCAAGCCGCCAAACCAGCCGTTACCGATGTGATAAGGCAGTGACATGGAGGTGTAGCGGATACGGGTCGGGAACATCTCCACCAGCATGGCAGCAATAGGGCCATACACCATGGTCACGAGAATGACCAGGTAGGTCAGAATGATGGTGACCATGACCTTGTCCACTTTGGCCGGATCGGCCTTGGTGGGGTAGCCGTGGTCTTTCAGCTCCTTGGCCAGAGCGGCAGACAACATGGCATCCTTGTTGCGCTTGTCATCCGACAGCACCTTGACGCGCTCTTCCGCGGCTTTGACAGCGGCCTCATCCACTGGCGTGGCAGCCTTCAGTTCCTCCACCTTTTTCTCGGCGGCTTCCTTGGCAGCAGCGATCTGCTCTGCGGTGGGCACCACGTTGATGGCGTTCTCACCAATCTTGATCACCGCCGATTTGCCTGGCGTGGCTTCGTTGGTGTAGCTCACCGAATTGGCCGCCAGTTTTTGCTTGGCAATGTCACACGAGCTGGTGAACTTGACGGTGCCCGTCGGGTTGAACTGGAACGAGCATTCGGCCGGATCGGCTTGCACCACCACCTTGCTCTTTTGCTGAGCGGCATGCAAATCGGGGTTAGCCGCCTTGGTGAGCGCCTCGAACACCGGGAAGTAAGTCAACACGGCCAGCAGACAGCCCAGCATGATGATGGGCTTGCGACCGATCCGGTCTGACAGCGAGCCGAACACGATGAAGAACGGCGTGCCAATGACCAGGGAGGCAGCGACGAACAGGTTGGCCGCAGCGCCATCCACCTTCAGTGACTGGGTCAGGAAGAACAGCGCATAGAACTGGCCGGAATACCACACCACGGCCTGACCCGCCGTGAGGCCGATCAGGGCCAGGATCACCACCTTGAGGTTTTTCCACTGGCCAAAGGACTCCGTCAGCGGTGCTTTGGAGGTCTTGCCTTCGGACTTCATCTTCTGGAAGGCGGGGGACTCGTTCATCGACAAGCGAATGTAGACCGACACACCCAGCAGGACGATGGAGACGATGAACGGCACGCGCCAGCCCCAATCGGAGAAGGCGGCCTCGCCCACGACGGTCCGGGTCCCCAGAATCACCATCAGCGACAGGAACAGGCCCAGCGTGGCGGTGGTCTGAATCCAGGCCGTGTAAGCGCCACGCTTGCCCTGGGGGGCGTGCTCTGCCACATAGGTGGCAGCACCGCCGTACTCACCACCCAGTGCCAGACCTTGCAGCAAACGCAAGCAGATCAGAATCACGGGGGCGGCCACGCCAATGCTGGCATAGGTGGGCAAGATACCCACGATGAAGGTTGACAGACCCATGATCAGGATGGTCACCAAGAAGGTGTACTTGCGTCCAATCATGTCGCCCAACCGGCCAAACACCAACGCGCCGAAAGGACGCACGATGAAGCCGGCGGCAAAGGCGAGCAAGGCAAAAATGAAGGCCGAGCCGGCGTCCAGTCCGCTGAAAAACTGCTTGGCGATGATGGCCGCCAGCGATCCATACAAATAGAAGTCGTACCACTCGAACACCGTGCCCAGGGAAGAGGCGAAGATCACCTTCTTTTCTTCCGGAGTCATTGGCCGCGCTGCTTGTGCTGTTGCCATCTCGTGAATCTCCTCACACAAATAGTCATAGTGTCAGTCTCGTCGCAAGACTGACTTGTGAGCGCACTATCAGCAATTTATCTGACCGAATTCTGACAACAGGGACATAAACATTTACAAACCTGTTCGCCAGACGACACTTTCAGAGTAAACCCTAATCACTATTCTGCAAATAAACAACCGACTCGCGACGTAGCACGGTTTGAGGCCAATAACCCGAGGATTAGTAAGGGCATGGTCAGCCCCTCTCCACAC
>VEQI01000214.1 GCA_018883305.1 Limnohabitans sp.
GCGCAGCGACGCGGCAATCCACGTCTCGTTCCGTTCAAGTATTCCCACCCGGAGTCGACCTCTGTTCGCAAGGGCGCCATTTCGTCGCCTCCAAGAACTTTGCCGCATGACACTGGGAACTTTAGGATTCAATTGGCGCCACTTTCTGGGCTGGCTGCATGCACTGGTGTTGGCGCTGGCCTGACTTTGCTGGCAGGTTGCGGCTCCGGCAGCAGTGGTGGCGCGGCGGTCACACCGGCGGCGGTGTCCGCGCCTTCATTGTCGTTGACACGCTCAGACAACGGCAGTGCCGTCTACCCTGGCAATGTGGCTAAGCTACTGCCCCAGTTCAACTATGGTTCGGCCAACCTGAGCTGGGTGGACAGTTCCAACGTCACGCACACACAGCCCGTGGTGGCGGGTACGCCGGTGGACGTCACGCCGTCCAGCACCACCACTTACACCCTGACTGTCACCTACCAGGACCCCACCACGGTGCGCAGCACCTCGCTCACCACCAGCACCACCTTGCAAGTCAGCGTGGTCACCCCGCCCAGCCTGATGGCCAGTATGAGCCTGAACGCCACCCCCACGGGCTCTATCACCCGGGGCACACAGGTTCAACTCACACCCACGTTCACCCTTCCTTCCGGTTTGACCTTGTCTTCCAGTGACATCCTGGTGAACAACGATGCCAGCGCTGCCATCCACGTCACCACTGGCACGGCCGTGTTTCACACGCCCACCATTGACACGGTGTACACCCTCAAGGTCTGCTATGTGGACACGCGCGTCGTGCCCAATGTCACCAACTGCGAATCCACCAGCCTCAGCACCATTCGTGTGGTGGCCAGTCCCACCAAACTGAGCACGGGCGGACTGATGAATGTTGCGCGCAGCGACTTCACCACCACGGCACTGCAAAACGGCATGATTCTGGTGACCGGTGGCATCAACGCCAGCGGCGGCGTGGAGAAGTCGGTGGAACTCTATGACCCGGTCAACAACAACTGGATCCGCACCGGTGACATGAAAACCGCGCGCCGCGGCCACTCAGCCACCCTGCTGCGCGACGGCCGCGTCCTGGTCACGGGTGGGTATGACGGCACCGTGGCCACCACGGCACTCAACAAGGCCGAGACCTATGACCCCTCCACGGGCGTGTGGACCAACACGTCTGGCACGCTCTCGCAGGCGCGACGCTGGCATACCAGTACCCTGCTCAACAACGACAAGGTGCTGATTGTGGGTGGCGCAGTGAGCTCGGGCAGTGGCACGGTGGTGGAGTTGTTCGACCCGGTGTCAGGCACCTTCTCCAACACGGGCTCTCTGCATGTGCCTCGCCAAGGCCACAGTGCCACCTTGCTGCCAGACGGGCGAGTGCTGGTTGCAGGCCGAAACAATTCGGATGCCTCCATCATGAACGGCGTGGACTCTTCACGCACCACTGAAATCTTTGACACCACCGCCACCACCACGGGCACCATCAACACCTGGGGCTGGGGTCCCAACCTGACCAATGGTCGCTACCAGCATGCGGCCACCCTGATCGGCAACACCAATCTGTTGTTGCTCTCTGGGGGTTACGGAGCGAGCATCAACAACACTGCAGAACTGTTGGACGTTTCCGGCACCACGGTGACACAGGTAGCCACGACCACCATGGGCACAGCACGCGCCCTGCACACCAGCACCTTCATTCCGTCCACGGGCCAGGTGCTGATCACCGGCGGCTACAACACCAGCACTGGCACGCTCACCAGCACAGAGTCCTTCGTGCTGAACACAGCGTCTCCCGCCAGCAGCACATGGACCAACACGGGCAACAAAGAGCTGGTCCTGGCGCGCGCGATGCATTCTGGCACCTTGCTCAGCAATGGCTTTGTACTGGTGGTTGGCACCTACTACACCACCTCGGGTACCACCTCCAACACCTGTGAAATCTGGTCGCCCTGAGTTGCCGCGTCCTCGCGCACCTGCCTCACCGTCTTGTTTTGAATTTCACCCTCCTCAAAGGCAACATCATGCGTTTTGCACTTCTCGCCACCCCTCTGATTCTGAGCGCCACTATGTCGTGGGCGCAGCCTGCTCGCCCTGCCTCCACCTACTTTGAAGGCTTCAACCTGAGCATGGGCCTGGCGCAAAACAGCACCGAATCCAGCTACGGCACCACTGCCACCAAGCTGGATACCCGCGTGGGCGTGGGCAAGCTCAACTACACCTTTGGTCTGTCCCATCCCGCCAAGCTGGGCGTCACGGCCACGCTGGATTTGCGCAGTTCTCAAATCAGCAACACCGAATACCTGGCCGTACGCGGCCTCAGCGAAGTGACCGTAGAGCCAGGCGTGCTGCTGGTGAGCAATTCCCTGCTGTACGGCAAGGTGGGCACCTATGCCAGCCGCTATGAGTCCGGCACCAACCCCACGCGCAGCCTGAGCGGCAGCAGCGTGGGCCTGGGCCTCAAGCACTACGTCTATCGCAACAACTACGTGCAAGCCGAATGGACGCGACGCAAAGCCGCGGACAATGGCGCCGGCCTCGCGGACACGCAGTTCAAACAAACGTCGGCCGCGGTGCTGGTGGGGTACAACTTCTAAGGGGTTTAGATCACCTTGAAGTCTTCGTAGGTCAGGTTGGCGACCAGGAAATTGGAGAGTGTCACGCTCCCCACCACGTTATTGGAACCCGTCGCCAATCCATCGTAAAGCGTCACTTTGGTGTCTGAGCCGGACTGAACGGCCGCGAAGTATTTGGCGGCATCGGTGGCATTGGCAAACGCGGTGCCCACTCCTGCGACATTGCCCGTGGGAGTCTTGACGATTTCCAGCTTATCAATGCCATCCTGGAAGTCCTTGATGACGTCGTTGCCGTTGCTGGCCCCGGCATAATCGAAATAGACAAAAGTGTCTCTGCCAGCGTTACCGAACAAGATGTTGTCGGCAATGTTGTTCACCAGCACATCGTCACCACTGCCTCCAGACGCTTGTTCAATCACGACACCAAACGCGATGCCCAGGTTATAGGCCATGCTGGCATCAGGCAAGGCGGCAGGGATTGGCAATCCCAGGGTGGCACCATCACTGAATGACAGCGTGGCCGTCGCCGTTTTGCCCGCAGGGATCAGCGGATCTGAAATCCAGTGCCAGGTGGTGTCAGTGGGCGTGGTCAGAATGCCTGTGTCCACAAAGGTGCCGTTATCCAGTTGATACTGAACCTTCATGCCAGTCATGGTTTTGCCATGGGACTTTTCAATGTCAGGTTTGGAGAAATCGTATTCGGCTCCTCCATACAAACCCACTCGGCTGAAGTGATCACCACCGCGCAAGTCGATGAGCGCAGATCGGTCGCCCGTCTGGCTGATCAAGTCACCACTGCCGCCGGCGTCCCAGATGGTGTCGAACACCACCTGATCACTGCTGTAGGTGTAAGTGTCGTTGCCAATGTTGTAGGCCATGTTTGCGCCATACAGATGCTGCAAGGCCGCAATGTCGTAGACGCCCAGCTTCCAGGGCGTGTTGGTGGAAGACGTCACACCTGACTGATTGAACTCAACCCCCTTATAAGGGTTCTGGTAAGTCATGATGGTTTCCAGCATGTAGTCCGTCGCTGGTGTGTCATGGCCACCCCCTGTCTGCACGCCCAGGTGATTGGAATAAACGGTGTTGTTCGCCGTACTTCCATACCAGTCAAAACCTGGACTCCCTGTACCGTCAGCAAACGGATGATCAAACCCCAATGAATGAGCCAATTCATGCACCACAGTGTTTTTGGCATCGTCATAGGGCCGTTGGAAGGGAGTCCCCGACAAGCCCTGGGCATCGCTGACCATGAAGAAGTTGCCGTTGCGATCAGAGGCTTTGGGATCATTGCTGGTGGGCTGGTAGGCAAAGCCCAACGTAGAGGTCTGGCTTCCCAATGCAGCCGCCGTGTCCGTGAAGATACGAATGTCAGCACCGCCACCGCCGTTGTCAGCACTCAACTGTGATGTACTCTCCGTGAACTTGATGTTGGCCACTTGCGCGAAATAACTGAAAACACTGCGCATGAACGATTTAGCGCCATCCGAGAAACTTCCATTGATGGTATGCGCGACGTTTTGTCCATCCAGGTACGAAGCGCCTGCGTTCTGGAACGCATAAGACAGTTCGAGAGGAGTCCCATTCAGAGAGGCACCCGCAGGACGAGCCGCTGCGTCATCGGCTTTTGCCAGCCAGGACGCCGAATCGCCGTCGTTGATGAGCAGGGAGGAGATTGCTGCTTGCGGTGACATTAAATCCGTGGTTGTGGTGGACTTGGCACCATAGGCAGGGCTGGTTATCCAATTGGGCAACACGGTGGGGGCGTCCTGTGAGGTGATGCCCACCGAGATGGCGGTAGCATTGCAAACGGCGGCACTCGTATTGCCTGCCAAATCAGTTTGCTTCACTTTAACCGCGTTGGCAGCATAGGTGCCCGCGCCCAGCAAGAAGCTCGTGCCAGTGCCATTCGACCAGTGAGTACCACCGTCCGTGCTGTACTGCCAGGTGGCTCCGGCCTCCAAGCCAGTCACATTTATACTGCCATTGCTGGTGATTCCATCCGTGGTGCTATTGGTGTCAGAGGCAAGTGCGAAAGATGGGGCACTTGCAGATGTATCAACTGTCATGGCTGAGATATTCACACCCGCAGAGCTGACATTACCTGCGACGTCGGTTTGTTTAACCTTGACCGCATTCGCAGGATAAGTCCCAACGACCAACGTAAAGCTCGAGCCACTTCCGTTGGACCAATTTAAACCACCGTCCGTGCTGTACTCCCACGTGGCTCCAGCCTCCAGGCCAGTCACGTTGACGCTGGCGTTGCTGGTAATCCCATCCGAGCTGATGTTGGTGTCGCTGGCCAAGTCCAGGGATGGGGCTGCCGGGGCTGTGGAATCAACAATGATGACGCCCGTATTGGATGCCACCGCACTCACGTTACCAGCCACATCGGTCTGTTTCACCTTTACTGCATCTGCGGCATAGGTCCCCGTGACCAGTGCGAAGCTCGCGCCACTCCCAATTGACCAGTGAGTACCACCGTCAGTACTGTACTGCCATGTGGCTCCCGCCTCGAGTCCACTCAAGGTGATGCTGCCATTGCGGGTGATGCCATCCGTGGTGATGTTGGTGTCACTGGCCAAAGCAAACGCTGGAGCCGCCGGGGCTGTCGTGTCCACCGTGACTACCGTGGCTAGCGAAGCCACCGGGCTCACGTTTCCAGCCACATCCATCTGCTTAACCTTGACCGCGTTGGCGGCATAGGTGCTGGCGGTCAACGTCAGGCTGCTGCCGTTACCTGATTTCCAAGTGTTGCCCGAGTCAGTACTGTATTGCCAAGTAGCGCCTGACTCCAAGCCGGCCACATTAACCGTGCCGTTTCCGGTGATGCCATCGGTGGAAATGTTGGTGTCACTGGCCAACGCCAACGTCGGGGCAACGGGCGGCTTGATGTCCTTGGTGTCTGTCTTTGAACCACTGGCTGCCATCACGGCCACAGCGGCTGTGGCCCCCACCGCAGCACCGACGCTGATAGCACCGGCGGCAGCAGTAGTTGCTGCACCAGCACCGACAGCACCCGAAGCCGAAGTCGCGGCTGCCGTGGAGCCAGAGGCACCCGCGGTGAAAGCACCTGGAGTGGCCTGTGCAAGCATCTCCTGCCCATAGGACAACCACGACTTATCATTGATCGCCGAGGCAGTCCCCAGCGGGCTCAGTGTCTGTTCGATGGCTTCCAGCGAGCGGTTAAATAATGCAGCGCTAAACTGAGTCGATGTTTGCGACGCCATCGGAGCAGATTCCTCGGTTTGAGCCTGACGCTCTTGGGCTTGTGGCTCAGCATCGGAGACCACGACGTCTTCGTTCGGTGCTTGCTTGCGAGTCAGCGTGGAGGACCGCCCCTTTTGCCCCCCTAGTCCAAGCATTTTTTCCGGCGAATTGATACGGAATTTCATCGTTGAACGAGATTCAGCGTTGAGGTCTTGTGGGCGTTGCTCTTTAGCCATGAGATCAGTCCTTTACGATGAAGGGTTGCCCTGCCCTTGAAGGCCCTTCTACGATTGAGTGGGCCAATGACTAAACCACCTCCGGCTCCATTTAACACCCTAACAAAGTGTTTTCGAAACCGGCAGCAGCCCACGCATCAGGGTCTATTTACCCAGAAGCCAGTTGAGGGGGCGAGTGTGTTGG
>VEQI01000215.1 GCA_018883305.1 Limnohabitans sp.
ACCCCGCGCATGGCGGACCTGGGCATGGCCTATGTGCCAGAGAACATGGGCATCTTCTCGGACCTGACGGTCGAGGAGAACCTCTTGCTGGCGGCTCGGACTGTGCGCCGTGCGGATCAGTTCGATGCACAGCGCTTGCAACGCATCATGGAGTGGTTTCCGGCGCTGAAAACTTTTTGGCGTCACCCCGCTGGCAAACTTTCCGGTGGACAAAAGCAGATGCTGGCGGTGGCGCGCGCCATCATCGAACCACGACGGCTGCTGATTGTCGATGAACCCAGCAAGGGCCTGGCCCCGGCCATCGTGGACAACATGGTGCAAGCGTTCAATCAGTTGAAAGCCGAAGGCGTGACGCTGTTGCTGGTGGAGCAGAATCTGCAAGTTGCACGCGCGCTGGGCGATCAGGTGGCGGTGATGGACGATGGGCGCGTGGTGCATGCCGGTGGTCTTCAAGCGCTGATGCACGATGAGGTCTTGCAACAACGCCTGTTAGGGCTGGCCCTATGAACCGCGACGTCAAGCCTCTTTGGTTGGTGCCGGCCCTGTGTCTGCTGGGGCTGCTTGGCATGTGGACCCAGGGCTCCACGCTGTCCTCCTGGGCCACGCTGACCGTGGCGGGGTTAGCCATGGGCATGATCATTTTTGTCATTGCCTCTGGCCTCACGCTGGTGTTCGGGCTGATGGATATTTTGAATTTCGGTCATGGGGTGTTCATCTCCCTGGGGGCCTTTGTGGCCACCACGGTGCTGGCCGGCTTGCAGGGCTGGACCGATGTCAGCGAGATAGGCCCCAATCTGCTGGCCGTGTTCGCGGCCTCGGTGGTGGCTATGGGGGTCGCGGCAGCCGTGGGCTGGGCCTTTGAGCGCGCCATCGTGCGCCCGGTCTATGGTCAGCACCTGAAACAGATTTTGATCACCATGGGCGGCATGATCATTGCGGAAGAACTCATCAAGGTGATATGGGGACCGCAGCAAATCCCCTTGCCCTTGCCGGTTGCGCTTCGTGGCGCCTGGCTGTGGGGCGATGCGGCGGTGGAGAAGTATCGCTTGCTGTGTGTGGTGGTGGGGTTGCTGGTCTTTGGCGCCTTGACGTTTGTCCTGTCACGCACCTAGGTGGGCTTGCTCATCCGCGCCGGCGTGCAAGATCGGGAGATGGTGGAAGCCTTGGGGTATCGAATTCAGCGGCTGTTTGTGGGCGTATTCGTCGCGGGCAGTGCGTTGGCCGGTTTGGGCGGCGTGCTTTGGGGGCTGTATCAGCAGAACGTCACGCCGCAATTGGGTTCACAGGTCAATGTGCTGATCTTCATTGTGATCATCATGGGCGGACTGGGCTCCACGCTGGGTGCTTTGATTGGCGCCTTGCTGGTGGGACTGATGGCCAACTACACCGGCTTTCTGGTGCCCAAGCTGGCTTTGTTTTCCAACATCGCCTTGATGATGATGGTGCTGTTGTGGCGACCCCAAGGGGTGTATCCGGTGGTGCAGCGATGACGAGGCACCTGCATGATGGCCATGGGCGATGGTCTCGCTGGCTGTCCCATGATTTGCCACGCAGCCGCTGGCTGAGTCTGCTGCTGATGGTGCTGGTGGCGGCACTCTTGCTCACACCGTTTATTTTTCCGGGCGTCAAGGCGTTGAATGTGGCGGCCAAGATACTGGTCTTCATCGTGCTGGTGGGCAGCTTTGATGTGCTGCTGGGCTACACCGGCATTGTCAGTTTTGCCCACACCATGTTCTTTGGCCTGGGGGCTTATGGCGTGGCACTGGCCATGACGCACGTCGGACCGACGCTGCCGGGTTTGGTGGTGGGCGTGTTGACGGCCTTGTTGGTCAGTGGTTTGATGGCCTGGTTGATTGGCTTGTTTTCATTGCGGGTGCGCGCCATCTTTTTTGCCATGATCACCCTGGCAGTGGCCTCGGCCTTCCAGACCCTGGTGTCTCAATGGGCCGAGTGGACCGGTGGCGAGGACGGTTTGAGCTTCAAAGTGCCTATCTGGTTGTCGCCCAGCATGGAGTGGCTGGAAGAGCCGGTGCTGGGTGTGATGATCGATGGTCGATTGACGTGTTATTACCTGCTGTGTCTTTGCACGGCACTGTCTGTGCTGGCCTTGCTGCGGTTGGTGAATTCGCCGTTCGGGCGTGTGTTGCAAGCCATTCGTGACAATGAATTCCGTGCCGAGGCGCTGGGTTACCGGGTGGTGACTTACCGCACGCTCTCCAGTGTGCTGTCGGCCCTGTTTGCCACGCTGGCCGGCGTGATGCTGGCCCTGTGGCTGCGCTACAGCGGTCCGGAAACCTCGCTGTCTTTCGAGATCATGATGGACGTGCTGCTGATGGTGGTCATTGGTGGCATGGGCACGATGTATGGCTCAGTCATCGGTGCAACGCTGTTTCTGGTGGCCCAGAGTTATTTGCAAGACGTCCTGCGCCTGGCCAGCGAGGCCACCATCGACTGGCCCTGGCTGTCCGCGATCCTGTCACCTGATCGATGGCTGCTGTGGCTGGGCGTGCTGTTCGTGCTGTCGGTGTATCACTTTCCCACCGGCGTGGCAGGACGGTTGCGTTTACAGGCCGCCAGGCGAGAAGCCTCAGTCGGGCGCGCCAAGCGCTAGTGCGGCGGCCCGTGAAGCCTCCAGGACGGTGGTGGAGGGCGGTTGCAATGGCCAGCCAGACAGGTGCTGGTTGGCAACGTGAGCCAGGGCCTCGATCCAGCGTGGCTCTGCATTGAGGCAGGGGATGTATTGAAACACCTCGCCCCCTTCCGTCAGGAAGGCCTGACGCACTTCCATGGCAATTTCTTCCAGTGTTTCCAGGCAATCACTGGTAAAGCCGGGACACACCACGTCCAGGCGCTTGATACCTTGTTGGGCCAGCGTGCGAACGGTGGGCTCGGTGTAGGGTTGCAGCCATTTGGCCTTGCCAAAGCGCGACTGAAAGGTGACGTGGTACTGGTCCCTAGTCAAACCTAAGCGTTGGGCCAGCAGGCGGGCCGTGACATGGCATTCGCAGTGATAAGGGTCGCCCAGGTGCAGCGTGCGCTCGGGGACGCCATGAAAGCTCATCAGCAGTTGTTCACCACGGCCGTGGATCTGCCAGTGGCTTTCCACGCGTTGGGCCAGGGCTTCGATGTAGCCCGCGTCATCGTGATACCGGTTCACAAAACGCAGTTCGGGCACAGCACGCGTGCGCATGGACCAGCGGTTGACCGCGTCAATCACCGAGGCGGTGGTGGTGCCGGAGTATTGCGGGTAGGCGGGTAGCACCAGGATGCGCGTGGCGCCTTCGGCTTTGAGTGTGTCCAGCTGCGAGGCAATCGAGGGTGACCCATAGGTCATGGCATAGCGCACCAACACCGGCTGCGAGTGGCTGTCAAAGTGTTGCTGCAGGGCTTGAGCCTGCCGTTCCGTCCAGACCTTGAGCGGCGAGCCCTCGGGGGTCCAGATGCTGGCGTACTTGTGCGCGGATTTGGCCGGGCGCACCCGCAAAATGATGCCGTGCAAAATGATCATCCAGATCCAGCGAGGGATCTCCACCACCCGGGGATCGCCCAGAAATTCAGCCAAATATCGACGCAAAGCCCCAGGCGTGGGGGCGTCGGGTGTCCCCAAGTTGACCAGCAGCACCGCCGTACGAGGCGGTTGACCATGGCGGTGTGGGGGTTCGGGGGCAAAGCGGGAAGGGCTGGACATGCGGTATTCTCGCCCACTCATGATCCATCCTGCCAGCATCCAGGCGATTACCCTGGACTTAGACGATACCTTGTGGCCCATCGCCCCGACCATGGTCCGGGCCGAGGCCGTGTTGCAACACTACTTGCGCGAGCACGCACCGGCCACCGCCGTGCTGTGTGGCCAGCAGGGTGCTTTGCTGCGCATCCGGCAACAGCTCCAACGTGAATGGCAGGATCGTCTGCATGACTTGAGTGCCTTGCGGCGTGAGTCGATCCGCCGGGCCATGCTGGAAGCCGGTGATGACCCGAGTTTGGCCGAGCCGGCCTTTGAGGTGTTCTTTGCCGCACGCCAGCAAGTGGATCTGTTTGAGGATGCGCTGGAGGCGTTGCGTTTTCTGGCGGCCCGATTCCCGCTGGTGGCGTTGTCGAATGGCAATGCCGATGTCCATCGCGTGGGCTTGGGTGAATTCTTCAAGGATGCCATCAGCGCGCAGACGTTTGGCGTGGCCAAACCGGATCCGCGCATTTTTCATGAAGCGGCCGCTCGGGCAGGCGTGCCCGCACACGCCGTGTTGCACATTGGGGATGATCCGCATCTGGATGTGCAAGGTGCACGTGCGGCGGGCATGCAGTGTGTCTGGCTCAACCGTGATGGGCACGACTGGCCCCATGATTCAGCGCCGCCTCTCAGCCTGGCGAGCCTGCGCGATCTGTTCGATCACTTCCCGGCCTGAGCGCACCGCACCTTCCAGCGTGGCCGGGTAGGGACCTTGCACGTAGTCCCCGCAAGCCCACCAGCCGGGGCCAATGGCGTGGGGCGGGCGTTGCAGTCCCGGCGTGCAGGCAAAGGTCGCGCGCTTCTCCACCACGGTGAGCAAAAGTGTGATGTCGCTGATGTGTTGGGACAGTTGCGTGCGCAACTGGGCGATGACGCGCGATTCGATGTCGGTCCGCGTGCCCTCGCTGGCGCTGACCACGCAAGCCAGCACTTCAGACCCTGCCTCACCCATCCATGGGCCGCGGTTGAACACAAACTGGGCCGGATGCTGGTCGTCACTGGGCAAGGCCATCATGGGACAGGGCCAATCCGCCGTCCGAGTGCGCGCAGCGCGCACGTAGACCGTTGCAATGGCGGTGTGCGGCAGGTCGCGGGCGGCGGCGGACCAACTTGGATGGCTTTGCGAGGTGAGACGCGCGGCGTCCCACGCTGGACAGGCCAGGATGATGGCATCGACATCGGCTGGGTTCAGCGATTGTTCATCGCCGGGTGCCCATCGTTGCCCGCACTGCACATCCACGCCCCGAGCTTCCAGCCAACGTTGCGCCGCGTCAGGCAGCAAGGCACTTAAATCCACCCGGGGCAACAACAAGTCGCTGCCGCCGGGGCCTGACCACAAGGCATCGCGCAGGACACGCAGAAACACGGCAGCGCCGGCCTGAGCGGGTGGTGTGTTCAAGGCGGACACACACAAGGGCTCGATCAACTGGTGCATGACGTGCGGGGTCACGCCCTGGCACAAGTCGGACACGCTCAAGGACGCTTCACACTGGAAGTGGTTGCGCTGCCAATTCGATGCCAAGCGCAACAAGGACAGTCGATCGCGCCAGGTCCAGCCGCGAGCGCGTAGTACGCCTACCAGCAGATTCCAGGGGGCTGGCAGTGAAGGCAGTTGCAGACCACTGCCGTCGGGCCTGCGCAGCGTGAGCGTTTCACGGTGCAGCAAGGCTTGTGGGTCCAGGCCCACCGTGCGCATCAGTTCAAGCGTTTCAGCATACGCGCCAATCAGGATGTGCTGCCCGTTGTCCAGCCGCAGACCCTGATGATCCAGGGCGCGGGCGCGTCCGCCCAGTTGCCTGGAAGCTTCTTTCAGCGTGACCTGCCAGCCTTGACGGGAGGCATGAACCGCAGCGGACAAACCTGCCCAGCCACCTCCGACGATCAGTACCCGCATGCACTCACAAGCGCCCCAGCGCCTGCACCTTCCAGGCCAGCCACAGCTTGCGCAGCGGCGTGAGAGAGACACGCTCGCGCAGCACGGGGAAACCGGCGGTGCGGATTTCGTGCAACAGGGTGCGGTAGATGCTGGCCATCATCAGCCCGGGTTTTTGGGTGCGACGGTCAGCCGCCGGCAGTTGTTGCAGGGCTTCGTCATACAGTGCCAACGCCCGGTCGCATTGAAACTGCATCAGCGACTGGAAACGCGGCGAGTCCACGCGTTGCAAAAGTTCATGCGCCTTGACATCAAAGCGCTGCAAGTCGTCAATGGGCAGGTAGATCCGTCCACGCAAGGCGTCCTCTCCCACGTCGCGGATGATGTTGGTGAGTTGAAACGCCAGGCCCAGCGTGTGTGCGTAGTTGGTGGTTTGTGGCTGGGTTTGACCAAAAATCAGCGCCGAGACTTCACCCACCACGCCCGCCACCAAGTGGCAATAGTTGCGCAGGCTGGTGTAGTCCAGGTAGCGTGTCTGGTGCAGATC
>VEQI01000216.1 GCA_018883305.1 Limnohabitans sp.
CGCCATGAGTACCGCCACTGACGCACGTCCTTCCCTCGGCCCAGGCATCGCCTTGGCGATCGCAGGTGCCATCGCCTTCAGTGGCAAGGGGGTGATCATCAAGCTGGCCTACCGTTATGGTGTGGATGCAGCCACCTTCATCATGCTACGCATGCTGTTTGCGCTGCCTTTCTTCCTCTTGATGGGGCTGTGGGCCGAGCGTCGTGCCAGTGCCCGCGCACAACCGCTGAACCAGCGTGACGTGTTGAGTATCGTGGGCCTGGGTTTCCTGGGCTACTACTTCTCCAGTTATCTGGATTTTCTGGGCCTGCAGTACGTCACCGCTGGTTTGGAACGCCTGATCCTTTACCTCAACCCCACTTTTGTGATGTTGCTGGGCTGGATTCTGTATCGCAAACCCATCACGGCAACGCGCGTCCTGGCCATGACGGTGAGTTACAGCGGTGTTGTGCTGGTGTTCTGGCACGAGTTGAGTTTTGCCGGGACCGACGTGGCCCTGGGAACTCTGCTGGTGGTGCTCAGTGCCGTGACTTACGCCATGTACCTCCTCTATAGCGGAGAAATCGTCAAACGTCTGGGCTCATTGCGTCTGGTGGGGTGGGCCAGCACGGTGGCCTGTGTGTTCTGCATTGGCCAGTTTCTGGTGTTGCGACCCTTGTCCGCCGCTGCGGTGCCGACCGAGGTGCTGTGGCTGGGGTTGTTGTGCGCGCTGGCCTGCACGGTGGCCCCGGTGTTGATGGTGATGATGGCGATTGAGCGTATAGGCTCATCACTGGCCGCGCAGACCGGCATGGTGGGCCCGATGTCCACCATCGCATTGGGCGCTATATTCCTGGGCGAGTCACTCAACCTGTGGATTGGGCTTGGAACCCTGCTGGTGTTGGGTGGTGTGTATCTTTTTTCCAAGTACGGAGCAAACTGATGGATCTCGGACTCAAAGGCAAATGGGCCCTGGTGGGCGGCGCAAGCAAGGGCCTGGGCTATGGCTGTGCCAATGCCCTGGCACGCGAGGGCGTGAACGTGGTCATTGTGGCGCGAGGCGCCGAGGCGCTGGAAGCCGCAGCACAGAAGCTGCGTGCCTGGGGCACCACCATCCTGCCGGTGGCGGTGGACATCACCACGCCGGCTGGTCGTGAGGCCATCTGGACCGTGGCCGGTGGCCCTGGCAAGGCGTTTGACATTGTGGTGACCAATGCGGGCGGACCGCCTCCCGGCGATTTCCGCGACTGGGAGCGCGAAGCCTGGATCAAAGCGGTGGATGCCAACATGCTGACCCCCATCGAGCTGCTCAAGGCCACGGCGGACGGCATGGCTGAGCGCGGCTTTGGCCGGATCGTCAACATCACCTCCAGTGCGGTCAAGGCACCCATTGACATCCTGGGCCTGTCCAACGGCGCGCGCAGCGGTCTGACGGGTTTCATTGCTGGTGTGTCACGCACCACGCAACTGGCTTCGCGAAATGTCACCATCAACAACCTGCTGCCGGGGGCTTTTGACACGGACCGTCTGCGCGGCACCATGAAGGGTGCAGCCGAGAAGCAGGGCAAGTCGATCGACCAGGTGGCCGAGGTGCGCAAGAAAACCATTCCTGCGCAACGCTTTGGCACGGCCGAGGAATTTGGCGACACCTGCGCCTTCTTGTGCAGCCAGCAGGCCAGCTACATCACGGGGCAGAATGTGCTGATTGACGGTGGGGCTTACCCCGGCACCTATTGATTCGTTGGCGAGAGGACTGTCCACTGGGCGTGGACGGCCTCAGTTGACAGGGCGTCGTGACGACGACACGACGATGCCGCCCACAATCAGCATAAACGCCAGCAGGTGATAGATCCTGGGCAACTCGCCCAGCATCACCGAGGACAGCAGCGCGGCAAACAGTGGCGTGAGATTGGCAAAGAAAGCCGCTGTGCTCGGGCCCACACGCTGTACACCCAGCCCCCAGCTGCGGTAAGCCAGCAGAGAGGGGCCGATCGCCACAAACACCAGCGCAGCCACCAGGCCAGCGCTCCACACCATCTCGCGTGGCTGGACTGCCCATTCCACCCAAGCAAAACCACCGGACCACACCAGGCCAAATGCCATTTGCGACAGCAGGTACTGCGCCCAATTGGCGCGGATCGACGGTGGGTCTTTGGGCTGACTCAGCAGCCAGCTGTACCAGGCCCAGGCGGTGGTGGCGCACAGCACGTAAATGTCGCCGATCACCAGGCGCACTTGCACCAGGGTGTTCCAGTCTCCTCGGCTGAGTACCAGCAGCACGCCCAGGATAGACAAGGCAGCCCCCACCCACTGGCGGGCAGTGGCGCGTTGCCCGAAAAACACCGTGCCCATGAGCAACATGAAGATGGGGGTGCTGGAAGCCACCAACGTCACATTGATGGGCGTGGACGTTTGCAGTGCCAGGTACTGAAAACTGTTGTACGTGCCCACGGCCAGCAGGCCCAGCAGCGAGAAGCGTTTCCAGTACCCCCACAACTCACTGCGGGGACGCAACACTGGCCAGGCCAGCGGCAACAAGAGGATGAAAGCCAGCAGCCAGCGCAGGAAATTGAGCGTGATGGGCGGAATGGACTCGTTGACCAATCGTCCCACCACGGCATTGCCCGCCCACAGAACGGGTGGGATCAACAGTAAACCGGCTGTGCGGGGTGTAAGGTGGCCAGGCGAGGACATGCCCGGACTCTACCGCAGTGAGGCGCAGGTTGCCGGGCAGAGGCCACGCCATGCTCGATACCTGGGTGACAAGCTTGGTCACTCGTTTCATGGCACGATGCTCCCCCTCACAACAACAACTGATCCTTAGGAGCTCCTCATGTCCCGTGCAGTGCGCATTGACCGCCATGGTGGTCCGGAAGAAATGAAGATCGTCGATGTCCAGGTGGGCGACCCCGGTCCAGGCGAAATCCGTATCCGTCACAAGAACGCGGGTCTGAACTTCATCGACGTGTACCAGCGCACGGGCCTTTACCAGTTGCCCATGCCCTTAATGATGGGCATGGAGGCCTCCGGCGTGGTCGAGGCCGTGGGTGAGGGCGTGACGCACCTGAAGGTGGGCGATCGCGCCGCTTACGCATCTAACCCGCCCGGCAGCTACAGCGACGTACGCCTGATGCCGGCCAAGTTGGTGTGCCGCCTGCCCGATGACATCAGCTTCGAAACCGGTGCGGCCATGATGCTCAAGGGCTTGACGGCGCAATACCTGCTCAAGCGCACGTTGCCCCAAGGCGGTCTGCAAGCAGGAGATCACATCCTGTTCCACGCCGCTGCCGGTGGTGTGGGCCTGATTGCCTGTCAGTGGGCCAAGGCCATGGGCCTGAATCTGATCGGCACAGCGGGTACCGATGAGAAGTGCGAACTGGCCCGCAAGGCCGGCGCTGCCCACGTCATCAACTACAGCCGCGAAGACTTCCTGGCCAAGGTCAAGGAGATCACCAACGGCAAGGGCGTGAAGGTGGTGTACGACTCCGTGGGCAAGGACACCTGGGAGAAGTCGCTCGACTGTCTGTCACCGTTTGGTCTGATGGCCTCGTTTGGCAATGCCTCTGGCCCGGTCCCAGCGTTTGCCCCCGGCATTCTGGCCGGCAAAGGGTCAATTTACGTCACACGCCAGACGCTCTTCTCTCACCTGTCCAGCCGCGAGTCAGCGCAATCCATGATGGACGATCTGTCCGCTGTGGTGAGCACGGGGCAGGTGAAAATTCAGATCGACCAGCGTTATGCGCTGGAAGACGTGCAGCAGGCGCATCGCGATCTGGAAGCCCGCAAGACGACGGGTTGTACGATCTTCACGCTGTAAGACGAGGGTGGGCCTGACAGGAGGATGGCGACTCGTTGCCATCCTCTGACGATCAGATCGGATCAGCCCCTGGAACGTTTCACCCGCAGCAACTCATCAAGCAACAGGCAGGCAGCGCCCAGTGTGATGGCGCTGTCGGCCGCGTTGAAGGCCGGGAAATGCCAGCCGGCCCAGTGGAAATCCAGAAAGTCCACCACGTAGCCGTGCACCAGTCGGTCAATCACGTTGCCGATGGCGCCGCCCAGGATGCAGGCGATGGCAAAGCCAAACAGCTTTTGACCGGGGTGTGAGCGCAGCATCCAGATCATTAAGGCCGAGGCCGCCACGCCAATGCCGGTGAACATCCAGCGCTGCCAGCCACCGGCCTGTGCCAGAAACGAGAACGCCGCGCCTGTGTTGTGCGCACGCACCAGGTTGAAAAAGCTGGTGACCACGCGGCCGTCCCCCAGCGCAAACTGCCCCACGATCAGCCATTTGGTGAGTTGATCGATCAGCAGAATCAGCAGGGCGAGCGACAGCCACAGCCAGAGAGAGGGCGATCGGTTGGCCTGGGGGCGTCGTGAGTTCATAGATCACTCAGGCACAGGTTCGCGTCTCGCCACTGCCATACAGGTTGCTGGTGCAACGCCCGCACAGCGTGGGGTGCGCGTCATCATGGCCCACATCGTCACGGTAGTGCCAACAACGTTCGCACTTGGTGGCGGTGCTGGGCTTTGTTTGAATGCCCAGCTCGGCACCGCTTTGCAACTGCAGCGCTGACGTGATGAATACAAACTTCAGGTCTTCGCCCAGGGACGACAGACGCGCATGATCGTCCGCGTTCACAGTCAGCGTGACCTCGGCCTGCAGCGAGGCGCCGACTTGCCCGGCACTGCGCAGCGCTTCGATGTCCTTGTTGACCGCGTCGCGAATCTCGCGAATGCGGGACCACTTGGCCAGCAAAGCCGCATCGGGCTCGGCCAGTTTCAGATAGGTTTCGTGGAAGATGCTCTTGGTATTGCCCAGCACCTGCCAGGCTTCCTCGGCGGTGAAGCTCAGGAAGGGCGCCATCCAACGCAGCATGGTCTGGGTGATCTGCCACAGAACGGTCTGTGCGCTGCGACGCGCCAGCGAGTGCGGGGCCGTGGTGTAGAGCCGGTCTTTCAGCACGTCCAGGTAGAAAGCGCCCAGCTCTTCCGAGCAATACACCTGCAGCTTGCTGACCACCGGGTGAAATTCATACACGCCGAAGTGGCCGCCCTGGAACACGCCGGCCTCGGGTGTCCAGTGGCCCAGGATCTCGGCCTGCACCGCAGCGAGTTTGCTCAGCGCATAGCGGTCGATTTCCAACAGTTGATCCGCCGGCACGGCGTCGGTGGCGGCGTTGAAGTCGCTCACGTTGGCCATCAAAAAACGCAGCGTGTTGCGAATGCGACGATAGGCATCGACCACGCGGGCCAGGATCTTGTCGTCAATGTTGAGGTCGCCTGAATAATCGGTGGCTGCCACCCACAGGCGAACAATTTCCGCGCCGAGCTTGTCGGTCACTTCCTGCGGAATCACCACATTGCCCAGCGACTTGCTCATTTTGCGGCCTTGGCCGTCGGTGGCAAAGCCGTGGGTCAACAGGCCTCGGTAAGGGGCGCGGTCATACAGCGCACAGCCCAGCAGCAGCGAGCTGTGGAACCAGCCGCGGTGCTGGTCGTGGCCTTCCAGGTACAGGTCTGCCTCGGGGCCTTGCTCATGGAAGGGGGGGCGGTCGTAGGCGTGCAGGTGGCTGCCGCGCAGCACGTGCTGGAATGTGGAGCCGGAGTCGAACCACACCTCCAGGATGTCGGTGCTCTTGGTGTAGTGCTGGGCCTCTTGCGCGCCCAGGATGTCCTCGGCGGTGACGCGGCTCCAGGCCTCGATACCCCCCTTTTCGACGATGTCGGCGGCCTGGTCCAGGATCTCCATGGTGCGCGGATGCAGCTCGCCCGAATCGCGGTGCAGGAAGAAGGGCAGGGGCACGCCCCAGCTGCGCTGGCGCGAGATGCACCAGTCGGGCCGGCCGGCGATCATGTCGCGCAAGCGGGCCTTGCCGTTTTCGGGATAGAAACGGGTCTCTTCGATGGCCTGCAATGCCAGCTGGCGCAGGGTCTGGTTCGGCTTTTGCGCCGGGTCTTCAAAGACGCCGGGGCCTTCGTCCATGCGCACAAACCATTGCGGTGCAGCCCGGTAGATCACGGGCGTCTTGTGGCGCCAGCAGTGGGGATAGCTGTGGGTGATGGTCTGCGTGGCCATGAGCCGGCCCGCCTCCTGCAGCGTCTGCAGGATCAGGGGCACGG
>VEQI01000217.1 GCA_018883305.1 Limnohabitans sp.
GAAGAAGTCCGCCAAGTTGAGTTCGGTCGTCGTGCCCTGCTGGGTGCAGACCGAGGCGCCGTTGAGTTCGAGCGCCGAGGAGACGCCGAGCTTCTTGCGAACCATGAAGCCTTGGCCGTCATAATAATTGATACCCGTGAAGTTGAGGCCCAGCGAGGTATCGCGCGACATCGTCCATGTCGAGTTACGCACGAGCACATCGACTTCACCCGACTGCAAGGCCGTGAAGCGCTGCGGTGCAGAAAGCGGCACATAACGCACCTTGTCCGGGTTGCCCAGCACGGCGGCCGCAATGGCTCGGCACATGTCCACATCCAGCCCGGCCCATTTGCCCTGGCTGTCTGCTGCACCAAAGCCAGACAGTCCGGTGTTGACACCACAAACGATCTGATCCTTTTGCTTGATGGTGTCCAGTGTTTTGCCAGCCAGCGCGGGCTGCGACAGCAATGCACCGCCCAGTCCAAGGGAAAGCATGGCAGCATGAAGGCGTGAACGAGTGGTCATGGTGTGAAAGAAGTGAAATGAGGAAATTCAAGAAAAGAGAGCCACCGGAAAGTGGCTCTCAGGACGGAGGCGTCAGCCCAGTCGGCAACCCGTGCCCGGGTCAGCCAAGGCCTTGGCAGCCACGCCAATCACCTTGTTTTCACGATTCTCCACCACGCGCAGGTACATGTCCTGCACCGGGTTGTGCGCTTTGCTCATGGACCATTTGCCGCGCGGGCTGTCAATGGTGGCGCCTTCCAGGGCGGCATACAGTGCCTTCTTGTTGGACAAGTCGCCCTTGACGGCATTGGCGCCTTGGACCAGCAGCAGTCCGGTGTCGTAGCCTTGCACGGCGTACACATCGGGTTGCAGGCGGAAGGACTTGGCATAAGCCAGACGGAAGGCCTGGTTACGCTTGGTGTCCAGCGAATCACTGTAGTGCATGGTGGTCAGGATGCCATCCGCGGCAGGACCCGCTGCGTCCAGCACGCCTTCGGTCAGGAAGCCTGAGCCATACAGCGGGATCTTGCCTTTGAGGCCGGCCGCGGCATAGTCGCGGATGAACTTGGCGGCACCGCCGCCGGCAAAGAAGCAGGCCACGGCATCGGGCTTGAGCGCGGCAATTTCAGTCAGCAGTGCCTGGAATTCCACGTTGGGGAAGGGCAGGCTGAGCTCTTTCATGATGGTGCCGCCAGCCTTGGTGTAGCTGTCACGGAAGCCTTCAAAGGCCTCTTCACCGGCGGCGTATTTCCAGGTGATCCAGACGGCCTTCTTGTGGCCCTTGTCCACCATGGCCTTGCCCAGTGCCAGTGTGGGCTGGGAGTTGGTGAATGAGGTGCGGAACACGTTGGGTGCACACAGGGCGCGGGTAGCCGCATGCACGCCGGCATTGGGGATGAGGTTGAGCACGCCGGATTCACGGGCCACCTTGTGGATACCCATTTGAACGCCAGAGTGCACCGTGCCGATCAGCACATCCACCTTGTCGCGCTGAACCAGCTTGTTGGCGTTTTCAATGCCTTTGGACGGTTCGGATTCGTCGTCCACCTTGAAGAATTCCACCTCGCGACCGCCCAGTTTGCCGCCTTGCTCATCCAGTGCCATGCGAAAGCCGTTTTCAATGGCCACACCCAGCTGGGCAAAGGTGCCGGTGTAGGGCAACATCAGACCCACCCGTATCTTGTTGGACTGGGCACGGGCCAGGGTGGGCAGCAGCAAGCCGCTGGAGGCGGCACCGATAAGGGTGGCGCTGCGGGAGAGAACAAGGCGACGAGTGGTCATGGGAACTCCAGAAACATCTAACCCCCTGAATTTACCGTTTTTCCAGGGCTTTCCCCATTCTGAAAACCCTAAGCGACACCTGGAATGACGCCCGCAGCGGTTTCCCACGGAACAGGGCTGGGCTGCGGGTAGAATGACACTCACGTCGGGGCGTAGCGCAGTCTGGTAGCGCATCTGGTTTGGGACCAGAGGGTCGCATGTTCGAATCATGTCGCCCCGACCATTGTGAATAAAGCCCGTTTGCGGGCTTTTTTTCCATCTGCCCGTAGCTCAGTTGGATAGAGCAACAGCCTTCTAAGCTGTGGGTCGGGGGTTCGATTCCCTCCGGGCAGGCCAGAGCCACTTGGTCAGTCCACAGATCACGGAGACAAACATGCGCAACCTATCACTTTGGCAGTCTTGTGGGACTGTTCTGATGTCGTCGGTCCTGTTTTTCGCTGGCCATGCCGCCTCAGCCGATGTCTATCCCAGCAAGCCCATCAAGCTCATCGTGCCGTTCGCACCAGGTTCCTCCACGGACGTGTTGGGCCGCATGGTGGCTGACCGTCTGACCCGTTCTCTGGGGCAGCCCGTGGTCATTGACAGTCGACCGGGCGCAGGCGGCATGATCGGCACCATTGCGGGTGCCAAGGCGGCGGCAGACGGCTATACCCTCATCATGGCGGGCAGTGGTCCCTTCGGCGTCAACCCGGCCATCTATTCCAAATTGGGCTATGACCCGCTCAAGGATTTCACGCCCATTGCCAATTTGGTGCTCACGCCTCAGGTGATGGTGGCCACGTCCAATGGCCCCGCCAAGCCTGCTAAACAATTTTTGGCTGACGCTCAGGCGGGTGGCAAACTGATCGATTACGCCAGCATTGGCCCTGGCTCCACCAGCCATTTGGCGGGTGCATTTTTTCAACGCGTCTCTGGCTTGCCCATGAACCACATTGCGTTCAAGAGCAATGCCGAAGCGCAGATGCAGGTCATTGCGGGCAATGTGCCGGTGATGTTTGACGCCATGCCCGGTGTGATGACCAGCATCAAGGCCGGTAAATTGCGTGCCCTGGCGGTGGCCTCGCGTGAACGTTCGCCTTATCTGCCCGATGTCCCGACCTTTGCGGAAGCCGGACTGGGCACGCTGGTGGTCACTGGCTGGATCGGGTTGGCCGCACCCACTGGCACACCCGAGCCCATCCTGGACAAGCTCAACGCCGAAGTCAATGCCATGCTGCAACAATTTGATGTGCGTGAGAAGCTCAGCACGGGTGCATTCATCACGGTGGGTGGCACTCGGGCGGAGTTTGGTGCTTACATTCGATCAGAAATTGCCCAGTGGTCGCAAGTGGCCAAACAAGCCGGTATTCAACTGGACTGAGCAGTCGTTCAACTTCACATCGCTTTCTATCATGTTTTTTCTTGAACAACCCCTGATTCGCACCCTGGAAGTGTTCACCGCCATGCCCGAGAGCATGCGCCGTCGACAGCGCAGCGCCTGGGGTGACGCCAATCGTCATGGAGCCATCGTTGACAGTTTCCTGGAAGGCCCGGTGTTTGACACCCAGGGCAACCTCTATGTCACGGACGTGCCCTGGGGGCGTGTATTTCGCATCGACCCGCAGGGTGCCTGGACGCTGGTGGTTGAATACGACGGTGAACCCAATGGCATGAAGTTCTACGATGACACTACCCTGATCATCACCGATTACAAACAGGGGTTGTTGTCTCTGGACGTGACCACCGGCACCATCAAGCCTTTCCTGGCACGACGCAACAGCGAGAGCTTCAAAGGCGTGAACGACTTGATCTTTGACGCCACGGGCAACATCTACTTCACTGATCAGGGGCAGACCGGCATGCATGACCCGACGGGTCGTTTGTACCGTTTGTCGCCAGACGGCAAACTGGATTTGTTGATCAGCAACATTCCCAGCCCGAACGGCGTGGCCCTCTCGCCCGACGAAAAGGTGGCGTTTGTGGGCGTGACACGCGGGAACTGTGTCTGGCGCATGCCACTGCAGACGGATGGCAGTGTGTCCAAAGTCAACCAGTTTTTCACCTCATACGGCAGCAGCGGTCCCGATGGACTGGCCGTGGACACGGAGGGGCGCTTGCTGGTGGCCAATCCGGGTCTGGGCTATGTCTGGGTGCTCAACATCCGTGGTGAGCCGGTGGAAGTGTTGCGTGGCCCCGTAGGGTCGTCCATCACCAACATGGCCTTTGGCGGCCCTCAGGGCAAAACCCTGTATGTCACCAACTCCACAGATGGTCAGATCCTGCGTGCCGAGATGAGCAGCGCCGGCTTGCCTGTGAATCGTCGCACGGGCGCGTGATGCGTCTTCTTCACACCCTGTTGTGAACCTGCGCTTTGTCGAATCCTTTGTCTGGCTGGCGCGACTTCAAAACGTCACGCGCACAGCCGAAAAGCTGTGCCTGACACAGTCAGCCGTTTCCAGCCGCATCGCGGCGCTGGAGGAGTCACTTGGCACCACTTTGATCGATCGGCGTGAACGCGGGTTTCGTCTGACGCATGCCGGCCAGCGTTTTCTCTTGTTCGCCGAACAATTTCTGGCCTTGCAACAGCAAATGCACCAGGAGTTTGACAGCGCGCAGCAGCAATTGCTGGCCGTGCGCATTGGTGGCATTGAGACGGTGCTGCACACTTGGCTCATCCCCTTGGTGGAGCAATTGAACGCTCTCACACAGACATCGAGTTTGAGTTGACGGTGGAAATGACGCAGGTGCTCAATGAGCAGGCTCGGCGTGGGGCACTCGATCTGGTGTTTTCAGCGGCCCCCGTGGAAGGGCAGGGCATTGCCTGTGTGGAGTTGCCGGCGATGGAGATGTGTTTTGTCGGGCCTCGCGTGCGCCAGCGGCGTCGGTTGACTCGCCAAGACATCCGCGAGCGCGGGTTGATGACATTCCAGCGCGGCTCTCAGCCACATGTGGCGCTGTTGAGCGTGCTGCGTGAAGAAGGTCTGGAAGACAAACGTGTGCATGCCATATCCTCCATTTCGGCGCTGGTGAAAATGGTGGAAAGTGGTTTTGGTGTGGCAACCTTCCCGCGCCATGCCGCTGAGCAATTGGCTCTCAAGCATGACATTGCCGTCTGGCCCAGTGACCTCCAGTTGCAGCCCTTGCCGGTGTTTGCCAATTTCTGGTCTTATCCGCTGGATTCCCCCATGCAGCGTGTGATTCAGCAAGCCATTCAAATTGCCACGCGTCAGGCCCGAGCTTAGGGACGGGGTTTCGGCCAGAAACGCAGGGAAGTCCAGGTTCCATCAAAAAAATCGATGGTGCTACCAGAAAATTTTCATTTGACCCCGGCCTGCAAACTCGCAACACTGCGGGATGCCTTCATCTCAAGCTTCCACTCAATCTGCGCTGGCGCATGCCGTTCGCGCCCAAGCGCGTGCCGGGACTTTAAGTGGCCACACGGCTGGTCTGGCCCCGGATCTGGTTCAGGGCAACCTGATGATCTTGCCCGCTGAGCACGCATCAGACTTTTTGCTGTTTTGCCAACGCAACCCCAAGCCATGTCCATTGCTAGGCGTGTCTGCGCCTGGTGAAGTGAGCTTTCCTGAATTGGGCCATGAGATCGACATTCGCACCGATGTGCCCCGCTACCGCGTTTGGCGTGATGGAGCGCTGGTTGAGGAATGTGCCGATGTTCGCCACGTGTGGCGTGATGATCTGGTGAGCTTTGTCATTGGTTGCTCGTTTTCGTTTGAACAGGCTTTGATGGATGCGGGCGTGCCTTTGCGCCATGTGGCTCAGGGCCGCAACGTGGCCATGTATCGCACCCAGGTGCCCACCATATCGGCCGGGCGTTTCCATGGTCCGCTGGTGGTGTCCATGCGCCCCATGAAAGCGGCAGACGCCATTCGGGCTGTGCAGATCACGTCTCGTTTTCCCAGTGTCCATGGCGCACCCGTGCATTTGGGTGATCCTTCGCTGATCGGCATTCGGGATTTGTCCCAACCTGACTACGGCGACGCTGTGGACGTCATGCCGGATGAAATTCCCGTGTTCTGGGCCTGTGGTGTCACGCCGCAGGCGGTGGTGCAAGCGGCCGGCGTGCCGTTTTCCATCACCCATGCGCCTGGGTCCATGCTGGTGACGGATCTGGCCAATGTTTCCTTGGCCAGTCTTTGATATTCTTGATCAACATATTCACAACAGGAGACTTCATGAAAAACCGTTTCAAAATGCTGGGTCTGATCGCCGCCCTGGTGGGCTCGCAGGCTGTGTTGGCGCAGAAAATTTCTGTCCAAGCCATCACCCAAGTGGCACCCAACTTGCCCCAATACACCAAGGTGGATCAACCGCTGCTGCGCGATGGCCTGGCC
>VEQI01000005.1 GCA_018883305.1 Limnohabitans sp.
CCGAGACAGTACTCAAGGACACCGTGCTGATGGCCATTGATGAAATCAATGCCAAGGGCGGCGTGCTGGGCAAGAAGCTCGAGCCCGTGGTGGTTGATCCGGCTTCTAATTGGCCTTTGTTTGCTGAGAAGACCAAACAACTGCTCACCCAGGACAAAGTGGCTGTGATCTTTGGTTGCTGGACATCTGTTTCACGCAAGTCCGTGTTGCCGGTGGTGGAGGAACTCAATGGCCTGTTGTTCTATCCGGTGCAATACGAGGGGGAAGAGCTGTCCAAAAATGTGTTCTACACCGGTGCGGCACCCAACCAGCAGGCCATTCCTGCCGTGGACTATCTGATGAGCAAGGATGGCGGTGGTGCCAAGCGCTGGGTGTTGCTGGGAACCGATTACGTTTACCCACGCACCACCAACAAGATCTTGCGCGCCTATCTCAAGAGCAAAGGCGTGAAAGAGTCTGACATCGACGAGAAGTACACCCCGTTTGGGCACTCGGATTACCAGACCATTGTGGCAGACATCAAGAAATTTTCTGCAGGTGGCAAAACCGCTGTGGTGTCCACCATCAATGGTGACTCCAATGTGCCTTTCTACAAAGAGCTCGGCAACGCAGGGTTGAAAGCCAAGGATGTACCGGTGGTCGCGTTCTCGGTGGGTGAGGAAGAATTGCGTGGTGTCGACACCAAGCCGTTGGTGGGACACCTGGCTGCATGGAATTACTTCATGAGTTTGAAGAATCCTGCCAATGATGAATTTGTCAAGAAGTGGGGCGCCTACGCCAAAGCCAACAACATTGCTGGCCACAAAGACAAGCCATTGACCAATGACCCCATGGAAGCCACCTACATCGGCATCAACATGTGGAAACAGGCCGTGGAAAAGGCCAAGTCCACCGAGGTGGATAAGGTGATTGCGGCGATGGCGGGCCAGACCTTTAAGGCGCCTAGTGGCATTACTTCCAAGATGGATGAGAAAAACCATCACCTGCACAAATCGGTGTTCATTGGGGAAATCAAAGCGGACGGTCAGTTCAATGTGGTGTGGAAGACGCCGGGTCCGGTGAAAGCCAAGCCCTGGAGTCCGTTTATTGCCGGCAATGAGGGTAAGCCGGACGAACCCGCCAAAAAGTGACGACTGGTCAGGGCTTTCACAAAGGGGAGGGCGGGTGTCCTCCCCTGATTTGACGCAGGAGCACAAGCTCCACAATGGATCGACACGATGAATAGCTGGATTCGCCGCTGGATATTGCTGGCGGGATGGTTGTGCGCAAGTGCGGCTGTGCACGCCTTGACACCCTCGCAAGCCTATGAAATGGCTGTGGGCGACAGTGATGCACGCATACAGGCCATGGGCAAGGCGCTGGAGTCCGGCGACGCTGCCGCGTCCCGCTTACTGCAGGCCATGGCCGATGATGCTGTCAAAGTGTCAGGCGAGCAAGTCTGGATCGTGCGCGATGGGCAGGCACTGGACGCCGTCACCGGACAGATCGCTCAGATGCCTGAAGATGCTCAAGAGATCATGCTGAACAACCGTCTGCGTGCCGAAATCGATGCAGCACTGGCCACACTGCGCTTGTTCAGCCCCGATGTCGGTCAACGGGCCGCCGCCGCGTTGTCGTTGTTGAAAGACCCCGATCCTTCGCGAGCCATTGTGCTGCGCAAAGCGCTGACGTCGGAGTCTACTGAGTCGGTTCAATCCCTGTTGAAAGCGGCGGTCGCCGCCATCGAGTTGCAAAACCCGCAAGTGCCTACCCGACTGTCTGCGGTGCAATCACTGTCGGGCCTGCCACGGCCGGAGGTGCTCCTGTTGTTGAATCAACGCCTGTCTGATGAGCAAGACGCCAGCGTGCAGTTGGCTTTGAAGCAGGCCATCCGACAGGTTCAGGACGGTTTGAAATGGGGCGAACGCCTGGGTATCGTTTTTTCTGGCTTGAGTCTGGGTTCCATCCTGATGCTGGTGGCGCTGGGCCTGGCGATCACTTACGGCCTCATGGGCGTGATCAACATGGCTCACGGCGAGTTGATGATGATCGGTGCTTACGCCACCTACTTGGTGCAGATACTGTTCCGTCAGTATTGGCCTGCGGCGTTTGACTATTACTTGATCGCCGCCATTCCAGTGTCTTTCGTGGCTTCCGCCCTGGTGGGCGCGGCGCTGGAGCGTGCTGTCCTTCGTCATCTTTATGGGCGGCCGTTGGAAACCTTGCTGGCCACATGGGGCATCAGCCTGATGTTGATGCAAGCCGTTCGGTCCTTCTTCGGTGCACAGAACGTCGGGGTGGAGAACCCCGGTTGGATGAGTGGGTCATTGGACGTCCTGTCCAACTTGCAATTGCCTTGGAACCGAATACTGATTCTGTGCTTTTCACTGATGGTGCTGATCACCGTGGCCTTGTTGATTGGACGCACGCGCCTGGGGTTGTTTGTCCGTGGTGTGACACAAAATCGTCCCATGGCATCGTGCATGGGGGTCAACACGGCTCGCATCGATACCTACGCGTTCGCCTTGGGCTCAGGTATTGCCGGCATGGCCGGCTGTGCACTCAGCCAGATTGGCAACGTGGGACCCGATCTGGGCCAGAGTTACATCGTGGATTCCTTCATGGTGGTGGTCCTGGGTGGTGTGGGGCAGCTGGCGGGTACGGTGTATGCCGCATTGGGCCTGGGATTGCTGAACAAACTGCTGGAGGGTTGGGCTGGTGCCGTGTTGGCCAAGATCGCGGTGTTGGTGTTCATCATCATCTTCATTCAAAAAAGACCTCAAGGCATTTTTGCCATGAAAGGCCGCAGCGCGGAGGCATGACATGCGTGAAACCACTGATTCCCTGATGCAGTCACCTGCCTTGCTGAGCTCTCGTGCCTGGGGCGTGTTCCTCAGTTGCTTGCTGGCGGTCTGCGTCGCTGCTCCCGTTTTGAATCTATGGGTGCCTGCTTCAAACCCCTTGCACATGAGCGACTACGCCGTTGCCTTGATCGGCAAGATCATGTGCTACGCCATCTGTGCATTGGCGATGGACCTGATTTGGGGCTATACAGGTATTCTGTCGTTAGGCCATGGCGTTTTCTTTGCCTTGGGGGGCTACATCATGGGCATGTACCTGATGCGGCAGATTGGACGCGATGGGCAGTACCAGAGTGATCTTCCCGACTTCATGGTGTTTCTTGACTGGAAGGCCTTGCCTTGGCATTGGTGGCTTTCGGACAGTTTTGTCGCCACTTTGCTGCTGATTGTGCTGATCCCGGGGGCACTGGCAGGGGTGTTTGGCTACTTCGCTTTTCGCTCGCGTATCAAGGGCGTGTATTTTTCCATCATCACCCAGGCCATGACCTTTGCCGCCATGTTGCTGTTCTTCCGCAATGAGACCGGTTTTGGGGGCAACAACGGGTTCACGGACTTCAAACGAATCCTGGGGCAGCCGTTGGCCACGCCATCGATGCGCATGATCCTCTTTGTACTGACCGGATGCGCCTTGCTGGGATGCTATTTGCTGGGAAGGTGGCTGGTGCGCAGCAAGTACGGCCGTGTGCTGCAAGCCATTCGTGATGCGGAGAGTCGAGTGATGTTCTGTGGCTACTCACCGCTGCCTTACAAGCTCAGTATTTGGGTGATTTCCGCCATGATGTGTGCCGTGGCTGGTGCACTCTATGTGCCACAAGTGGGCATCATTAATCCGGGAGAGATGAGTCCTGCAAGCTCCATCGAAATGGCTGTCTGGGCGGCCGTGGGTGGACGGGCAACACTGGTGGGCCCCGTGTTGGGGGCATTCTTGGTCAACGGCGCCAAGAGCTGGCTGACGGTGGTGGCACCCGAGTTCTGGCTCTATTTTTTGGGGGCTCTGTTCATTGGCGTGACCCTGTATTTGCCCAACGGCGTGGTGGGATGGATCAAGTCCCGATACCGTCAAGGAGGACCGGCATGACGCCCGATCTGATGCATGCGGGTGCACAGCGCCTGGCCCGCCATGAAGAGAACCTGGCGAACCGCGCTCAGGAAGGCACCGGTGGTTCTGCGAGTTATGGTCGGTTGATCCAGCACCCTGATCAACTCGATGTTTCTCATGGCCGGATTCTGTATTTGGAGGATGTGAGTGTCAGTTTTGATGGCTTCAAGGCCATCAACAATCTGTCACTGGACATCGCACCTGGCGAGTTACGGTGCATCATCGGCCCCAACGGTGCGGGGAAAACCACGATGATGGACATCATCACCGGTAAAACACGTCCGGACAGCGGAACTGTGTTTTTCGGTAGCACGATTGATTTGTTGCGCTACAACGAGCCGCAAATCGCCCAATTGGGCATTGGTCGAAAATTTCAGAAGCCGACGGTATTTGAACAACTGACGGTGGTGGAAAATTTGGAGCTGGCTCTCAAGACTGACAAGCGATTCCAGGCTTCGATGCGATTTCGATTGAACGCCGAGCACACAGATCGCTTGCTGGAGGTCATGTCCGCCATCCACTTGCAATCACATGCGCGCCAATTGGCCGGCGTGTTGAGTCATGGGCAAAAGCAATGGCTGGAAATCGGCATGTTGCTCATGCAAGAGCCCAAATTGCTGTTGCTGGATGAACCCGTGGCGGGTATGACGGATCACGAAACCGAGCGAACGGCAGAACTGTTTCTCAGTCTCAAAGGCAAACATTCCCTGATGGTGGTGGAGCACGACATGAGTTTCATTCGCGCGATCTCCGACATCGTGACAGTCTTGTGCGATGGCGCCGTGCTGGCACAAGGCTCACTGGACGAGGTGCAAGCCGATGAGCGTGTGATTGAAGTGTATTTGGGACGCTGAGATGCTGACGATCGAACAAATTCATCAATACTACGGTGGCTCTCACATTCTTCGCCAGGTCAGCATGACCGCGCGAGCCGGTGAGGTGACGGTGCTGCTGGGCCGAAACGGCGTAGGCAAGACAACCTTGCTGAAATGCCTGATGGGTCTGGTCCCGGTGAAAAGTGGAACCATCACGTTCAATGGCCGTGACATCACTCGTGCCAAACCGTATGAACGGGTGGCCCTGGGCATTGGCTATGTGCCCCAGGGGCGTGAAATTTTTTCCCGATTGAGCGTACTGGATAACTTGCGCATGGGTACCGCCACCTGTCCGCCCGGCACGCCCATTCCTGAAGAGCTGTTCGAGCTGTTTCCTGTGTTGCGACAAATGCTGCATCGACGCGGTGGTGACCTTTCAGGAGGGCAGCAGCAGCAACTCGCCATCGCTCGTGCCCTGGCCTTTAAACCCCAACTGCTGGTGCTGGATGAGCCGACGGAGGGCATTCAGCCCAGCGTCATCAAGGATATTGGACGTGTCATCCGTCGCCTGGCGGATGAGGGTCTACAAGGGCAACGCATGGCCATTGTGCTGTGCGAACAGTATTACGACTTTGCGCAAGAACTGGCTGATCAATACCTGGTGATGGAGCGCGGTGAAGTGATTGCCCAAGGGCCAGGCTCCGAGATGGCGGAGAAAAACGTCAGGCAGCTGGTGGCGATCTGAAGCCGTTTCACAGGCGCCAGAGTCGGGGTGGTGTGCCTGGCAAACCCCAAAGTGTTTCACGCCATACGGCCCAGGCTTGACGCATCAGTTCCATGGCCGGTTCCACCATGGGGGTCAGAGAACGCAGCACCAGGGTTTGAGGCGTGGGCATGGTGGCTGCAGCTCGCTCCCGTTGCGGACTAGATTCCAGAATGGCGCGAACGGCTTCCAGTGCCTGGTTGGCGCGCGCGTTGTTCAAGGGCAGGCCTGATGCGAACAGCAAGGTAGCCATGCAGCGTTGGCCTGCCAACGCCAGTGGGCTGTCGAGCAGGCGATGGTCGCTGGCCTCGATGGTGCCACGTTCCAGCCAGACATTCGGAATCTCCATGTGTTGCGTGAGCCGGCCTTGTGTGAATGGCGCCTGGGCATGATCCAACCCCAAGGCGGTGATGTCCCACGCCATCAACTCGGCGGTGGGAGCGAGTTCAAAGCGCATGGCATTGTGGGCCTCGCAGCCGCTGTAGGCCAACGTTTCCAGGGGTAACCACTCCAGTCGTGCGCCATCGTCCAATCTGGCGATGACACGATTGGATGCTTCACCTTGTACCGAACGGTAGAACCGTGTCGCGCCGGGCGTGGTGATCAAGGCATGAGACTTTGTGCCCAGGTGAAGCCGAATGTCCAGTTGGTCCCCTCCCACGAGGCCACCCGGGGGGTGGACCAGCACGTTGTGGCAGATCTGATGGCCTTCAGGGTACAGGCTCTGAAGAATGCGGATGGGTCCCTCATGTCGATATCGCACGACAGAACGATCTCGCTCGAAAGCGTAATTCATGTCGAGTTGCGCGTGCCAGGTCATGGTCAGATCGCAGCGAGCCTAGGTACATCGCAGGGGTGACAGACCCGCATGGCTGCGAATCGGTGCGTCACGGCACCAGCTTGGGCAGAGTGGGTCAATAGGAGAAGCGTGTGCACGTTAACGGGGAGAGAAAACGGCCTTCCCATGCGATAGGACGTGGCCCGAAATTTGCGAATGATTCTGCGCGGTGCATGAATGCACAAGCGTATCACTCATCAAACGGGAGTTTATATGAAGCATGAATGGAAATATCTTGTTGGCTTGTGCCTGGTGGGCGCGATGAGTACACAGGCGCAAGCCCAAGGACTCAGTTTTTACGCGTTGCTCGATGGGGGCATCGCCAACACCAAGGTCTCCGGGGGCGTCACTCAGCCCGGCAAGACGGAATTTGTCACAGGTGGCTATGCACCGACGTTTGCAGGCATCAAGGGAGAGAAGTCATTGGGCTCAGGCTATGCCGGCGGTTTTCAACTGGAGCAGGGCTTTCTGTTGAATCCAGACAGTTCAAAGCCCTGGTTTTTCTCGGACACCAAAGGACTGTTCAATCGCCGAGCCAATGTGTATGTGAAGTCAAGTGCTGGCACCCTGACCCTGGGAACGCAGGGTAATGCCTTCTTCTCCAGCTTGCTGTCCGTGGAGCCGCGTGCTGGTTCCAATTTTGGTAGCTCACTGGCGACGATTGCCGGTGATGGACAGTCGTATATGGGGACCGTGGACAAGGGGGCCGTGTCATATGCCAGTCCGGTGATGTCGGGCGTGAGCGTCACGGCGCAGTATTTGCCTGCCAATGTCTCCACGGACGTGAAGTCAGGACATCGCTTCGGTGTGAACTACGCCAAGGACAGCCTGACGCTGACAGCCGCCACCTACACCACCGACATCGCAGCCACAGCCCCTGCCGTGGATTACACGCGCACGGGCGCCTTGGCAGGGGGCGCCTACAAGTTGGGTGACTTTACCCTCAAGGGCATGTGGGTGAAGCAGACGACCCAAGGCTTTTCCAATTTGAAAACGACGGGCGTAGGTGGTCTGTACCAGTTGACCCCAGCGCTGGGCATTGATTTGGGTGTGTATGAGTCCAAAGATGCGGCTGCCGGCTATCAAGCCAGCACAGTCGGGACAGGCGTTCAATACCAGTTCATCAAAGACCTGACGGCGTACGCGCAGTACAGCAACGTCAAGAACAAGGGGACGATCGCTGCCGCCTATAACTTTGCTCCTCCCATGGCAGTGGACAACGGAACACTGGGTGTGGGCCAAACTGGCAGCACCATCAGTCTGGGATTGCTCTACGGATTCTTCTGAGTCAAAGCTCGTTGGACGAAGCGCGCTCGATGGTGTCGAGCGCGTTTTCCATCCAGGATTCGCAAACGGTGAATGTGTGCACCACCGGATACTGACTCATGGTCTTGAATTTGCGCAACAAGCGAGGTGTTTGATAGTACTCCAGACCACATCTGAAACCGGTGATGGACGTTTCCGAAGACATCCGATAAAGGCAGTTTTCACAGCAACGGGTGAACGACGTTTGTTGGTGCTTGACATCTTTGGGCAGCATGGCTCATCCCTTTCTTCAAGGCTGTTGTGCGCTCCAATAGCCAGGATCGGGTAGCTCGTCAAACACCGTTCGAAGATGCCTTCCCCAGCGTTCACGAATGCCTGCGAAGTAGGGATCCCACTGGTCAATTCGTTGATGTTTACTCACCCGCAAGCTATTGGTTTCATAACACAGCAAGTCCAGTGGCAAACCCACAGACAAGTTGGACTTGATGGTCGAATCCATCGAGATGAGGCAGCACTTGGCCACTTCATCCAGCGTCAACTCATCACCCACAATGCGATCCAGAATCGGTTTGCCATATTTGGATTCGCCAATCTGAAAAAACGGTGTTTCCTCCGTGGCTTCGATAAAGTTGCCCGCCGAGTACACATTGAATAGTCGTGGTGGTTCGCCCTTGATCTGTCCGCCAAGAATCAGATTGACATTGAACTCAATGCCAAATGCCTGCAAGCTCTCTGCGTCTCTGGCATGTACCTTACGTACGGTGTCCCCCACCAGTTTGGCCGCAGAGAAGAGGTTGGGCACATTGGAGAGATTCTTTTCATCCGGGTTGTGCATCATGACCCGCAGGCTGCTGGCCACGGATTGGCTGATGGCGAGATTGCCGGCGGTCAGCAGCACCAGCACTCGTTCGCCCGGCACTTCAAAGACATGCAGTTTTCTGAACGTACTGATTTGATCCAGGCCGGCATTGGTTCTGGAGTCTGCCAAAAACACCAGCCCGGCCCGGTTACGCACGCCAACACAATAGGTCATGTGATTTTTCCTTGGTTATTGATCCATGCCCGCGTGCTGAGCGTCTCGCACCGCCACTTGCACCGACATGGATTCGCCAATGCCGCCCATGTGGATGCCTCGAATCGGGCTGGTGTCGGCGTAGTCCCGACCCACAGCGAGACGACACAACTCCGGGCCTGCCATACGGTTATGCGTGACATCGAAACCCAGCCATCCGCCCTGACCTAAAAGGCCTTGTGGCGACCAGACCTCTACCCAGGCGTGCGAAGCGGCATGGGTGGCATCTGTCAACAGGTAGCCGCTGACATAGCGTGCAGACAGTCCGAGGCTACGGCATAAAGCCAGAAACACATGTGCCATGTCCTGACACACACCCTGGCGGTGGGCCACCACTTCAGCAGCGGTCGCCGTGACGTCGGTCACGCCTTGCGTGAAGGCAATGGTTTTGTGAACCCATTCGCACAGGTGCGTCAGCCCCGCTTGCCAATCGTGATCTGGCAAGCTGGGGCCCAGAAGATCGTGCGCTGTTCGCTGAATGGTGTCATCGGCGCGGGTCAGTGCTGTGGCTTGCGAGAACGCCAGCACGGGAACCTCGGAAGCATGTGGAATCCATCGTCCTCGCTCATCCAGGGTCTGAACCTGACCGCTGGCAATCACTGCAATGTGGTCGTGCCGGTCCACCAGGGAAGACAGATGGACGGTGTTGCCGTGTGCATCTTGTTGAATCCATCGTCTTCCCGGCGCTTCGATGCGCCAGTGATGGACACGCTGGCCACCATCCGTACGTGGCCACAAACGCATGGCTTGTAGGCTGTAGGAGGCCGGGCTTTGGTAGCGATAAAGGGTTTCGTGATGAATGTTCAGCAGCATGTGTTCTCCTGTGTCATGCCATGGGCACCAGGAAATCCTGGGCGATCAGTCCGCCCATGTCATGGGTGTCTTGCAAGAAGCGGGTCAAGTAATCGTGAAGCCCTTGCGCCGCAATGTCCTCCATGCGCCCGTAGCGAAGGCGCGAGTACATCTGCCCGGCGCGACGCAAGGTTTCCCTGGAGCGCGCATTGGCGAGTAAGTCCAGAATCTGGCGAACTTCCTTGATGCACGCATGCAAGGATCGAGGCATGTCCTCACGCAGGATCAGCAATTCGGCGACCCGTGTGGGTGTGATGACATCGCTGTAAACCTTGCGATAAATCTCGAATGCCGAGACGGAGCGCAGCAAGGCACCCCATTCGTAATACTCGCTGCCTGGATCATGTTGGGGTGCGAGTTCATCAAATTTCACATCTAGCAAACGAGCGGTGTTGTCCGCTCGTTCCAGGAAAGTACCAAGCCGAATGAAGTTGAACGCATCATCTTGCAGCATGGTGCCAACCGTGACTCCTCTGGAGAGATGTGAGCGAAATTTCACCCACTCGAAATACTGTGTGAGTTCACTCCCTTGCACACTGCCTTGCGCCAGACCCCCGGTCGCTTCTCGGGCTTCCAGCCAGGTGGTGTTGATCGTTTCCCAGACCTCAGAGGTGACCGTGCCTCGAACAGCATGACAGTTCTCCCGAGCGGCCCGAAGGCAAGACAGGATGGACGAGGGGTTGTCCAGATCGGTGCTCATGAATCGCAAGACCTGTGAGGCATGAATGTCACCGAACTTGGCGCGGTAGTCTTCTTCCAGTCCGGTAATGCCCAGCGCTGCGCCCCAGTAGCCAAGCGGTTGATCGGGAACCAGCAAGGAGGTGCGGTAGGTGACCTCCAGCAAGCGTGCGATGTTCTCTGCACGCTCGGTGTAGCGTGACATCCAGTACAAATGATCGGCGGTTCTTGACAGCATGGTTCACTCCCCTAATACCCAGGTGTCCTTGGTGCCACCACCCTGGGACGAATTGACCACCAGCGAGCCGGCTTTCAAGGCCACCCGGGTCAAACCACCCGGCACCATGCGCACACGTTGCCCGGACAACACAAAGGGTCGCAAGTCGATATGTCTTGGGGCGACGCCGGATTCGACAAAGGTGGGGCAGGCAGACAGTGCCAGCGTGGGTTGAGCGATGTACATCTCCGGATGCGCCCTGACCCGTTGCTTGAAATGCTCGATCTCTGCCTGCGTGGCCGCCGGGCCAACCAGCATGCCGTAGCCGCCAGCGCCATGCGTCTCCTTGACCACCAGCTCGTGCATGTGGTTGAGCACATGATCCAGCTCCTGGGGATGGCGGCACTGGAATGTGGGAACGTTATGGAGGATCGGCTCCTCGTTCAAATAAAAACGGATCATGTCAGGCACAAAGGGGTAGATGGACTTGTCGTCCGCCACGCCGGTGCCGATGGCATTGGTCAAGGTGACTCGGCCCGCGCGCACAACCGACAGCAGACCCGGAACACCCAGGGCTGAATCTGCCCGAAAGGCCAACGGGTCGAGAAAATCATCATCAATCCGCCGGTAGATGACATCCACTTTTTGAGGGCCCTGGGTGGTGCGCATGAAGACCGTCTCGTCATGCACATACAAGTCCTTTCCCTCCACCAGTTCCACGCCCATTTGCTGGGCAAGAAACGCATGCTCAAAATAGGCGCTGTTGTAGGCCCCGGGGGTCAGTACCACCACCGTCGGTTCGTGGGTGTCTGCGGTGGAGGCTTGCCTCAAGGTGTCGAGTAACAAGTCGGGGTAATGCTCCACAGGCCGCACCTTGTAGCGGCCAAACAACTCTGGAAACAGCCGCATCATCATGCGGCGGTTCTCCAGCATGTAAGACACCCCAGACGGGACTCGAAGGTTGTCCTCCAGAACGTAATACGCTGCCTCGTTGCCCGGCAGACTGGCGCGCACGATGTCGATCCCAGCAATGTGTGCGTACAAGTTGCGATTGACCTGGACACCTTGCATTTCAGGGCGATATTGGGCGTTGCAAAACACCTGGGCTGCCGGAATCAGGCCGGCGTTGATGATGTACTGTTTGTTGTAGATGTCATGCAAAAACGCATTCAGGGCCTGCACGCGCTGAATCAGTCCATGCTCCAACATGGACCATTCGTGCATCGGAATGATGCGTGGCACGATGTCAAAGGGAATCAATCGCTCTTTGCCCGTGTCTTCACCGTAAACAGCGAAGGTGATCCCATGGCGATGGAAGGCGGAGTCGGCTTCTGCACGTTTTTGGGCGATGTAGGCCGCTGGCATGAGTGAAAGCCAGTCCTGATATGGTGCGTAATGCTCGCGTATGCGCCCATTTGGGGCGTGCAGTTCGTCGAAGATGTTCGGGTTCATGGCGGATCAGTCCTTCTGCGCCTGTTATCGCAATCGCCGTGCCTGCATGTCTTGTGGCGAGACGAGGTCACGACTGGACCTGGCTTGGTCCTTGCATGGGTGTGAATGAACCCGCTGGTTCCCCCTCTCTTTTGCCTTCATCACCAAAGGACCACCCATGACACGCAATGACGTGACCGAGAAAATCATCGCCACCAAAGTCAGTAAAGGTATTCAGTGGGCCGATGTGGCCCACAAGGTGGGTGCTTCAAAGGAATGGGTGACGGCACTTTGCCTGGGACAAATGACCGCGGATGCCAAGCAAGCCAAGGTGCTGGGGAAAATCTTTGGCCTCACGGCCGAAGAGCAGAAGTGGTTGCAGGTTGTGCCCTACAAGGGCTCATTGCCCAGCGCCGTACCGACCGATCCGTTGATCTACCGTTGGTACGAAGTCGTCAGCGTCTATGGCACCACCATCAAGGAACTGATCCATGAAGAGTTTGGTGACGGCATCATGAGCGCCATCGATTTCTCCATGGACATCGAACGCGAGCCCGACCCCAAGGGTGATCGGGTGCGCGTGGTGTTGTCGGGCAAGTTCTTGCCTTACAAGACTTTTTGAGAAGCGCTGATGAACGCGTCACCCGTGTTGGGTCAAGGCGTTTGTGAGGGCAAGCGCCAGTTTCTCCAGAGGGCCAGGCATCGCAACCCCGTGGTAAGTGCTGCGCAGGTTGTGATGGCCACGCGTGCATCGGCACCCAGCCAGGTCACCAGCACATAGCCGCCTGCGCCTGCAAATGCGCAGAGGGCGTAGGGCCGATGGTCCCGGAACAACGCAGGAATTTCGTTGCACACCAGGTCACGCAAGACACCACCAAAAGCCCCCGTGATGGTGCCCATCAGCATGGCGACCAGTGGTGGTTGTCCGGTCATCCATGACAGGTGAACACCGGTGGCACAAAAAAGGCCCAGTCCGATGGCATCGGGCAGCTGAAGGGATTGATGCGTCCATGCCAGGTGGCGCTGCTTGAGCAGGCTGGCACTTAGCACGCACAGCGCGAGGATGCCCAGCAGCACGAATTGATGCTCGACCCAGAAAAACGGCCGTCGGTCGATGAGCAAATCGCGCAAGGTGCCGCCCCCAAAGGCGGCCAAAAATCCGCATACGCACACACCCACGATATCCAAGCGCTTGCGCAGGGCGGCGATCACGCCGGACAGCGCAAAGGCCGCGGTGGCCAGCAGTTCCAGCAACATCAGGGTATGTTCGCCGATGACGGAGATGCTGTTCATGGGTGGCAGGGTGCGTGGTTCATGCAGTCACTGCATGGCCGAGCCAGTCAGGCCTGCGCAGGGGCAAGGACCTCGCTGACCAGGGCGCACCAGAATGCTGCGCCATCGGCAATGAGATCATCGTTGAAGTCATAACCCGGATTGTGGACCATGCACCCGCCCGGGGTGCCAGTGGCGCCATTGCCGATAAAGAAATAGCAGCCGGGGACGCGTTGCAGCATGAAAGCAAAGTCCTCACTGGCCGTGATGGGCGCACCCTGCGGCGTGACGCGCCCGGAACCAAACAATCGCGTGGCCACCGCCGTGGCCAGTGCCGTACAGGCCGCATCATTGACCAGCACGGCATACCCATCCTGCCAGTCAATGTCAGACTTGACCCGAAAACTGCTGGCTTGTTGCGTGACCAGTTCATGAATGCGCTGTTTGAGTAACACCCTCACTTGTGGGTCAAGCGCTCGGACGCTCAACTTCATCACCGCCCGGTCAGGAATGACGTTGTTAGCCTGTCCCGCTTGCAAGGCGCCCACCGTCACCACGGCCGTGTGCAGGGGGTCCACGTTGCGCGCCACGATGGTTTGCAGTGCCATCACGATGGCTGCCGCAGCCACCAGGGGATCGGCCGAGGTATGGGGCATGGCGCCGTGTCCACCCACGCCTTGCAAGGTGATGGTGACGTTGTCGCTGGAGGCCATGGTGGGGCCGGCGCGGAAGGTGAAGTGACCGGCCTGGACGCCTGGCATGTTGTGAAGCGCGTAGATGGTGTCGCAGGGGAAACGCTCAAACAGGCCATCTTCCATCATGCGCACGGCACCGGCCGCACCTTCTTCGGCAGGTTGAAAAATGAGATGCAGGGTGCCATCAAAGGACACGTGCTCGGCGATGTGTCTTGCCGCTGCCAGCAACGTGGCCGTGTGTCCGTCATGACCGCAAGCGTGCATCACGCCTGGTATCTGGCTGGCCCACTCGCGTCCCGTGGCTTCCGCCATGGGCAAGGCATCCATGTCAGCGCGCAAACCCACCGTGCGCTGGCTGGTGCCGCGCTTGAGGGTGCCCACCACGCCCGTGCCCCCCAGGCCTGTGCTGACGGTGTAGCCCCATTCGCCCAGTTTGCGTGCCACCAAAGCGGCCGTGCGGTGCTCGGCAAATGCCAGTTCCGGGTGTGCATGGATCTCGCGCCGCAGCGCGATGAACTCGCCCACGCGCTCTGCCAGTCGATGACCAAGATAGGCCGCGTTGGACGTGCTCATGTGGCGTTTTCTTATTGCGGTTGCAGATTGATGGCTTTGGCAATGGCGCGATAGCGGGCCGTGTTGTCGGCATAGACCTTGGCCATGGCCGCCAAGGGCTGCGGGCGCGGCACGATCATGGACTGCGCTTCCAGCGCGCTGCGGATGGCGGCGTCATTGGCCACTTCACTCAACGCCTTGTGCAAGGTTTGCACCACCGCATCGGGTGTGTCTTTGTGGACGAAAAAGCCCGCCCAGGTGTCGAACACAAAACCCTTGAGGGCCGGGTGATCATTCAGGGGTTGCGCTTGCTTGAAGGCGTCCTGGCGCTCACTGGAGAGTGCGGCGGGCGCTTTCAGTTTGCCTTCTTCCACCATCTGGATCATGCTCTTGTTGTACACGGACAAGAAAATGTCGACCTGGCCAGACATCATGTCTTGCAGGGCCGGTGCGCCGCCTTTGTAGGGCACATGGGTCATTTCGATGCCGGAGAGCTTGCTGAGGTGTTCGCCCAGCAGGTGGTACATCGAGCCCGGGCCCACACTGGCGTAGGTCACTGGCTTTTTGTCAGCAGCGGCCTGCTTGGCGTAGGTGAGGAATTGCGCGGGGGTGTCGGCCGGAAAGTCTTTGCGCGCAAACATCACCAGCGGATTGATGGTGATCATCTGCACCAGGCGGAAATCTTCCGGCTTGTATTTGATGGCGGCGTTGGCCATGGGGGCCAGGATCAGCTCGTTGGGTGAGCCCTGAAAAATCATGTAGCCATCGGCCGGGCTGTTGAGCACTTTCTGCGCCGCGATGCCGCCGCTGGCACCACCCAGGTTCTCCACGATCACGGGTTGTCCCAGGTGCTTGGCCAAGGTGGTGTTGAGCGTACGGGCAATGACGTCAGACACGCCACCGGCCGGGTAGGGCACCATCAGGGTGACGGGTTTGGCAGGGAAGGCCTGAGCCCAGGCCGAGGTGCCGATACAGGCTGTGGCCAGGGCGCCAGCCAGCCAGCGAAGGGATGAACGCATGTCAAAGTCTCCGTGTGGTGTTGTGGGTGGCGTCATCCTAAAGACGGGCTATCATGTCGTCCAATGCATTATTGATGCAAGATTCATGATGTTTAATGCATGGATGAAAGGTGGGCTCCATGACCTTGGTGCAACTCAAGCACTTCATCACCCTGGCACGCCTGGGCTCGTTTGCCAAAGCATCGGTGGCTTTATTTCTCACCCAGCCTGCCCTGAGCCGCAGCATCAAGGCGCTGGAGGAAGAGCTGGGGCAGTTGTTGTTTGACCGGGTGGGGCGTCGGATTGAACTCACGGCCTTTGGTCAGCGTACGCTGGAGCGGGCGTTGGCGTTGCTGGAAGATGCTGACCAGTTGGCACGGGGTGATCGCTCCATGAGCGCCCAGGACACGGGGCGTTTGCGCATCGGACTGAGTTCTGGGCCGGGTGCCTTGCTCACCGTGCCATTGATGACGCACTTTGCCAACCGCTTTCCTCAGTTTCATTTGGACATTTTGCGCGCCAACACCGAGGTGCTGACGCAGATGCTGCGTGACCGACAAGCCGATGCCGTGGTGGTGGATTTGCGCTCCCTGCGGCCGGCCCCCGACCTGGCTGTGAGTGAAGTGCATGAACTGGAAGGTGCGTTTTTGTGCCGACCCGGTCATCCCTTGTTGAAGGTGTCCCGACTGACACCGGCTCGACTGTGGCGCTATCCGCTGGCGTCCACGCCACTGAGCGATGAGCTTGCGCGCATTTTGGTGGAGCGTTATGGCGCGTCGGCACATCCGCTGCGCATGATCAAGCTCACCACGGACGAGGTGTCGCATCTGGTGGAGGTGGCCTTGCGCAGCGATACGGTAGTGCTGGCGGTGCGCGCAGCTTGTCCGGCCCTCAAGCCCTTGCGCATCCAGCCTGCCTTGCAGGCCCAGGCCAGGTTTGGCCTGGTGACACTGGTCCAGCGTTCGGAGCCCGCGCATCTGGCGCAAGTCAGATCCGTGCTGGCAGAGGTGTTTGCCCGTCGCACCTGATCTGGCAGCTTCGACTAGACTTCACTGTCTTTATTTTTCTGAACAACTGCATCATGTCCAATCCTCGTCAGCCCGCTCACCCCGTGCACCCCATGTTCGTCAACCGCTGGTCGCCGCGCTCGCTCACCAACGAAGCCATGCCCCGTGACACGCTCATGACCGTTCTGGAAGCCGGTCGCTGGGCACCGTCCGCCTACAACGCCCAACCTTGGCGCTTTATCTATGCGCTGCGTGGTGGTCAGGGCTGGGACGGCATCTTTGGCGCCATCAATGAAGGCAACCAGAGCTGGGTGCACCGCGCAGGCGCACTGGTGGTCATCGCCTCGGCCAAACAAGCCATGTTCCCGGGCAAGACCGAGCTGGCCCCCAATGCCTGGCATTCGTTTGACACCGGCTCGGCCTGGATGAGCATGGCCCTGCAGGCCGTGGAGTCCGGCTGGGTGGCGCATGCGTTGGCCGGTTTTGACCCCGTCAAGCTGCGTGCAGCCATTCAATTGCCGGACGACTTCGCCATTGACGCCATCATGGTGCTGGGCAAGCAAGGCGACAAGGCCCAACTGCCTGAAGCGCTGCAAGCCCGTGAAGCGCCGAATGTCCGCAAGCCGCTCGCCGAGATCAGCGCCGAAGGTGTTTTCAAGGCCTGATGAAAGACATCATGCCTTCTCGTCGCCAACTCATCCAGCAGAGCCTGGCCGGTGCCCTGCTGGGTGCTGGACTCACGGTCACCGCAGCCCATGCTGCCGGCCCCGCCTGGCCGCGCCAACCGCTGCGTATCGTGATTCCCTTTGCGGCGGGAGGCACGTCGGACGTGATCGCTCGTCTCATTGCCAAACCCTTGAGCGATGCTCTGGGGCAACCGGTGGTGATTGAAAACCGCACCGGCGCCTCCGGCAACCTGGGGGCCGGGGTGGTGGCGATGGCCAATGATGGCCACACCATGCTGCTCTCCGATCTGGGCGCCTTGGCTGTCAGTCCGCTGGTGGCCAAAGACTTGCCTTTCAAGCCCGAGCAGCTCAAGGGTGTGACCATGCTGGCGTATTCGCCGCACATCCTGGCGGTACACCCCTCCGTACCGGCCAACAACATTGCGGAGCTGGTGGCGTGGTCCAAGACGCAACGTGTGAATGTGGCCTCCTCCGGGAGTGGTACGCCCAACCATCTGGGGGTGGTGGACATTGCGCTCACCACCGGACTGAACTGGCAGCACGTGCCTTACCGTGGTGGCGCCGCCGCCATCAATGACACGGTGGCGGGCACCACCCACATGCTGCTCAACGGCATGGTGGCGACGTATCCCCTGGTGCAGGGCGGCAAGCTCAAGATCATCGGTGTGTCCAAGCGTACCCGCATGGCCGTGATTGGGCAGGTGCCCACGCTGGCAGAACAGGGCGTGACGAATTTTGAATCGGGGACGTATCAGGGGGTGATGGTGTCTTCCACCATGCCGGTGGCCAACGTTAACATTCTGTCGGCCGCGCTCATTCAGGTGATCCGCATGCCCGAAATTCGTGCGCGTCTGGTGGAGCTGGGGGCCGAAGTCATGACCATGAGTCCAGCGGAAACCACGCAATTCGTGGTCAAGGACCGCGAGCGCTGGTCCAATGTGATTCAGCGCGCGGGCAAGGACATCGAAGGCACGCTCTGAGATGTCGTTGACCGATCTGTCATCGCCCTATGCCGAGGCGCAGCTGGAGGACTTTGCCGTACGGTTGTACACCGCAGCCGGCATGGACACGAACATGGCGCAATCGGTGGCACGTTTGCAGGTGCTGACGGATGCGATGGGGCGCATGACCCATGGCCTGGCCATGGCTCCGCTGTATCTGAAAGAAATCGAGAAAGGCACCATGGCCACCTCGGGCCAGCCCGAGATCGTGCGTGACCACGAGGTCAGCGCGGTCTGGGATGGCGGCTATTTGCCGGGCCTTTGGCTGATGGAACAGGCCATTCAGACGGCCATGCCGCGTGCCTCTCGCCATGGCATGAGTGCCATGGCCATTCGCCGCACCCATCACATTGGTTGCCTGGCGGCGCTCGTCAAACAAGCCGCTGATCAGGGCTATGTCGCCTTGATCGCCAACTCCGATCCCGCTGGTCAGCGCGTGGCGCCTTATGGAGGAACCGAGGCGCTGTTCACACCCAACCCAATGGCGGTGGGCTATCCAGGCGCGGATCATCCCGTGCTGGTGGATATGTGCGCCTCCATCACCACCACGTCCATGACGCGTGAGAAATACGCGGCCGGCGAACAGTTTGAACAGCCTTGGCTGCTGGACGCGAAGGGCGTGCCCACGCGTGATCCAGCCGTGCTGGAACACACCGAGCCCCGAGGCTCACTGCAACTGCTGGGTGGGCTGGATTATGGCCACAAGGGCTTTGGTCTGGCGCTCATGATCGAGGCGCTCTCGCAGGGCTTGAGTGGGCATGGCCGCAAAGACGCTCCCAAGCGCTGGGGTGGCAATGTGTTCTTGCAAGTCATTGATCCGCAGGCGTTTGCCGGTCGTGAGGCCTTTGCCGAGCAGATGGATCATCTGGCTGATCGCTGTCGTGAAAATCGCCCCATCGACCCGTCCAGGCCGGTGCGCTTGCCAGGCGATCGAGCGGCGCGCGGCATCACACAGGCCAAGCGCCAAGGCATTCGATATTCCAAGACCGCATGGGCAGCGATTGGTGAGGCGGCCAGCAAGCTGGGCGTTCAAACGCCCACCGCGCTGGCCTAAGTGGCCAAGCCGCTCACTCGGGCTGAATGCCTGCCTTCTTGACCAGGGCCGCGTATTTCGCCAGTTCGGTGTGAAAGGCTTTTTGCGCTTGCTCGGGGGTGCTGATGTTGATGCTGTTGCCCTGCTTGGCCATGGCCTCACGCACGGCGGCATCATTGAACGCAGCCACCACGGCCTCGTGCGTTTTCTTGACAGTGGCGGCGGTCATGCCCTTGGGGCCAATGACGGCAAACCAGGCTTCCATGACAAATCCCGGCAGTCCTTGTTCGACGAAGGTGGGCACCTCTGGCAGGGCCTGGGTGCGCTTGTCCCCACACATGCCGATGGCACGCAAGGCGCCAGACTTGATGTGCTGCTGCACGCTGGGGGTGGCCAACACGGCAAAGTCAATTTGACCGCCCAGCAGGTCCGTCACCATGGGGCCCACACCCTTGTAAGGAATGTGCCGTGCCTTGACCTTGGCTTCGTCCAGGAACATCTCGGCGGTCAGGTGCAGGATGGTGCCATTGCCGCCGGATCCGAAGTTGTAGCCATCGGGCTTGGCCTTGAGTAGAGCAATCAATTCACGGCTATTGGTGGCATTCATGCGCTGCGGATTGACCACCAGCACCATGGGGGTGCTGCCCACCACGGCAATGGGCGTGAAGTCACCAGGCATGTCAAACGGCAGGGACTTGAGCACGCTGGGGAAGATCACCACGTTATTGGAGACCATGGACAGGGTGTTGCCGTCCGGGGCGTTCTTGGTCAGGGCCTGCAGCCCCACCACGCCGCCTGCGCCGGCCTGGTTTTCCACCACCACGCTGGCGCCCAGTGCCTTGCCCAGCGCCGGACCTGCGGCACGGGTGATGGCATCCACGCCCGAACCCGTGGCATTGGGCAGAATGAATTTGACGGGACGGTCGCTTTGGGCCCAGGCCGAGCCCAAGCCAGAAGCGGTCACGGCCAGTGCCAGGGATTGATTCAGCAAGGTGCGGCGGTTGATCTGGGTAGTCATGTCTCGATTCTCCGGACGGTCAGGAATGTCAATGTTCAATGGTGTCAACTTTAGCCGATGGCTGACGGGACGGATCAGGCCACGGCGCGTGATTCACGCAGGCGCTGTACCTCTTGTGAGGACAGGCCCAGGCCATGCAGCAACGCATCGGTGTCCTGGCCTCGGCGGGGAGGATGACCCTGAGTGCCCAGTCGCTCGCCACCCATGGTGAAGGGCATCAAGGCGGTCTTGGCGGTTTCACCCGCGCGAGGACCATCGGTCAGTCGCACATTCACCAGGCCACCGGTGGCCAGCAGGTGCGGGTCATCCAGCAACTCCTCGGGCTTGGCAATAGGAGCATAGGGTAGGCCAGCCTGCTCGAAACGGCGCGAGAGTTCGGCGGCCGAGTGGACTTGCAGGCGCTTGCGCAATTCTGGCAGCAGCACCGCGCGCAGTTCAACGCGTGCGTTGTTGTCGTGATAGCGCGGGTCGGCCAGCAAGTCGTCATAGCCCATCAAGTCGCAGAAGGTTTTCCATTGCGCGTCACTCACGGCGGCCAGGAAAATTTGCTCGCCATCCTTGACGGTGAACACGTCATACACGGCCCAGGCCGAGATGCGGTTGGGCATGGGCTCGGCGGCCACGCCGGTGATGGCGTACTGCAGCATGTGCTGGCCCACCAGGAACACGTTGTTTTCGAACAGCGCCGACTGAATTTCCTGGCCGCGACCAGTGATGCCACGCTGAATGAGCGCGCCCAGAATCCCGATGGCGCCGAACATGCCGCCCATGATGTCGTTGACGCTGGTGCCTGCGCGCAACGGGTCGCCGGGACGGCCGGTCATGTAGGCCAGACCGCCCATCATCTGCACCACTTCATCCAGCGCTGTCCGGTGTTCGTAAGGGCCTGGTAGGAAGCCTTTGAGACTGGCATAGATCAATCGCGGATTTTTGGCCGACAGGCTGGCGTAATCCAGCCCATATTTGTTCATGGTGCCAGGCTTGAAGTTCTCGGCCACCACATCGGCCGAGTCGCACAGGCGCCGCGCCATCTCAGCCCCCTCGGGGTGTTGCAGGTTGAGCTGGATGCTTTTCTTGTTGCGGTTGAACATGGGGAAGAAGCCCGCGCCCGCGCCCAGCAAGTGACGTGTGCGATCGCCCTCGATGGGCTCCACCTTGATGACTTCGGCGCCCAGATCGGCCAGCACCATGCCGCAGGTGGGCCCCATCACCATGTGGGTGAACTCGACGACGCGCAAGCCTTGGAGCGGAAGTTGGCGTGGGGTGTTCATGCGGTGACCTCGTCGTGAATGTTCAATCGTGTTTTCAGGGGCTTGGGCAAGCCGGCTTGGGCGATGCTACCGTGCAGACATTCGCCACTCAGCCAGCCTGCCACTTGGTGGCGCAAAGCCATCAGGCGCGGGAAGTCGATGTCGGTGTGCAGGCCCATGCTGGCAAACAAGTAGGCCAGGTCTTCGGTGGCGACATTGCCACTCGCGCCCGGTGCGTGCGGACAACCCCCGATACCGGCCAGACAGGCATCAAAGCGGGTTTGTCCCGCTTGCAGCGCTGCCATGACGTTGGCAATGCCCAAGCCACGGGTGTCATGGAAATGCGCCGCGTCCAGCTTGTCGCCGGCCACCTCTTTGGCGCGTGCAAAGAGTTCACCCACCTGGCGCGGATCGGCGTAGCCCACAGTGTCCGCCAGGCTGACCCGGTCCACGCCCAGGTCCACCACGGTGCGCAACAGGCGCAGCACCTCGTCCACGGCCACCTCGCCTTGAATCGTGCAACCCAAAGCCGTGCTCAATCCCACCTCGATACGAATGGATGACCCGCGAGCCGCGCGGGAAGCCACCATGGCGGCAATGTCGGCCACCACGTCATCCGGCGCCTTGCGCAGATTGGCCAGGCTGTGCGCATGGCTGGCAGACAGTGGTAGCAGCATCCAGTCCGTGCCACTGTCCATGGCCCGCTCTGCGCCCTTGAGGTTGGGCACCAGGACCGAGACGACGAGGCCGGGCAGGGTTTTGGCGTAAGCCACCAGTTCCGCCGTGTCGGCCAGTTGCGGCAACAACTTCGGTGGCACAAAGGAGCCCACCTCGATTTCGCGCAGACCAGCGGCGTGCGCGTCGCGAATCCACGTCAGCTTCTGGGCGGTGGGCAACGTGCGAGCCATGCTTTGCAGGCCGTCGCGCAGGCCCACTTCGCGCAGCGTGATCTGCTGGGGCCAAGTGAAGGTGGAAGTCATGGTGAGTCTGTCAATGTGAGTTGCGGAAGTTTAGATGTTCCTTTATGGGTTTTAATTGGCATTTTGGAAGTCTATAATTTCCCAATTGGAACATCTCAATGCGTGACCTCGACCTCACCTCCTTGCGCCTGTTCGTCACCGTGTGTGAAACCGGCAACATGCGTCGTGCCGGTGAGGAGGTGAGTATGGTGGCTTCGGCGGTGAGCAAACGGCTGGCGCAGCTGGAAGACACGGTGGGCGCGCCCCTGTTGCTGCGCAAGCGGCACGGCGTGGCGCCCACGCCCGCAGGCGAAACCTTGCTGCAGCATGCACGCAGCATGCTGATGTCGGCCCGCTTGATTGAACGGGACATGGCCGGCCACAAGGCCGGTTTGCAAGGCCGCGTGAACGTGCTGGCCACGGCTTCGGTGATGGCCGAGGCCCTGGCCGATCACATTGCCCACTTTCTCAAGCAGCCCGAGCACCGCAATATCCAGATCGACCTGGAGGAGCGCATCAGCCCGGAGGTGGTGCGTGGCATCCGTGAGGGCGTGGCGGCTATCGGCATTTGCTGGGATGCGGCGGAAACCGGCTTGCTGCATACCCGGCCCTACACGGAAGATCATTTGTGCGTGGCGGTTCCTGCGCACCATCCGCTGGCGCGGCGCAAGTCCATGTCCCTGGCCGACACGCTGGACTATGAGCATGTGATCATGCCCATTCATTCGGCGGTGGAGGCGCGCTTGCAGCGTGAGGCGGGCTTGTTGGGCAAGCGCCTCATGCATCGCGTCATCGTCACCAACTTCGAGGCCGCCATGCGGGTGGTGCGCGCCGACCTGGCCATCGCCATCGTGCCGCGTGAGGTCACCTCGCTCAATGCACAAGCCTGGGGGCTGAAGATCATTCCGTTGCAGGAGGACTGGGCTCGCCGTCGGTTTGTGCTGTGCCATCGGGGCGAGGACACGCTCACGCCGGCTGCACTCCTGCTGTTGGAAGCACTGGCGGCCTATGCCTGCAAGGAACCCGTATGAAAATCCTGTATCTCTCTCAGACCCCGGATCTGGTGACGGCGCAACTGCATGGCCAGGCGTTAACCCTGGCGCAGGCCGGCGCGCTGCGTGACGATGTGTCCACCGATGAAATCACCCCGGTGGCCATCCTCAGTCATTACGATGAACGGCTGGGTGAATTTGCCCACACCGGGTTGCGTTGTGGACAGACACAACCGATTGCCCGAGGGGCCTTGCGTGCCTCGGGGGTGGAGGTTCTGGTGGCGGGTCAGCGGTATGGCAAAGGTTCATCGCGTGAGCACAGCCCCACGGCCGAGCGTTGGGCCGGCGTGCGGTTGGTGTTTGCGGCCAGCTTTGAGCGCATCTATCGGCAAAACGCGGACAACATCGGTTTGTGGACCTCCACCAACTTCGCGTTGCTGGCGCGACTGGAGCGCGGCGAGGCGAACAGCCTTGAAGACCTGATACCGGATCTGCTGGCCGAACGAGAGGGGCTGGCCGCCGCCGTGTTGCAAGCGGGCGGCTTGCTGCGCTGGGGGCAACAACACCTGACGGACTGCACGCCACAAGAGCATCAGGCGAACCAGCCGGTGGGTCCTCAAACCCTGTTCGAAAAAATCTTGTCGCGCCAGTTGCTGCGCACGCCGGCCACGCCGTCCGTGCCCCGCGTGGGTGAGGGCGTGTTTGTGCAGGCGCACTGGCGCTTTATCCACGAGTACTACACCGGCATGGCGGATCGTCTGATGCAGGGCGCCTTGGGGCCGGATTTCACCGTGCAGCGCCCTGAACAAGTGGTGGTGTTTGAAGACCACACCTCGTATGTCGAAGAAAGCCCGGCGCACGTGCGCGGCGGCTGGATCCCCCAGATGCACGCCATGAATCAGGCGCAACGCGACTTTGCAGCACGCCACGGCTTGCGTCTGCATCGCACCCTCACCGATGCGCAAGCGGCGCTGGATGATGGCAGCAACGTGGCAGGCATCTCGCACGCCATGATGGCCGAGCATTACGCCTGTCCGGGGCAAGTGGTGGTGGGCACGGATTCACACACGCCCCACAGCGGCGCGCTGGGCTGCGTGGCCTTTGGTGTGGGCACCACCGACATGGCCAATGCCTTTGTCACGGGCGCGGTGCGCGTGACCTGGCCGGACAGTGTGCGGGTGAATTTGCGTGGTGAATGGCCCGCCGGGGTGACGGCCAAGGATGTGGCCCTGCATGTGCTGGCACTGCCCTTCATTCGCCAGGGCGGTGGCCTGGGGCGCGTGTTCGAGTTTGCGGGTGAGGGCGTGGCTGCACTCTCCACGGATGAACGCGCCACCCTCACCAACATGACGGCCGAGATGGGCGGCCTCACTGGCATCGTGGCGCCGGACGCCGAGACGGTGCGCTTTCTGCGTGAACGCCGTGGCGTGGACATGGTGCTGGAAGACTGGATGCACAGTGATCCCGAGGCGCACTATGCCCAGACGCTGGAGATCGATCTGAGCACGCTTTCGCCCATGTTGGCGCGGCCCGGTGATCCGGGGCAGGGCTTGCCCGTCTCGGCATTGACCGAACCAGTGCGCATTGACATGGCCTACGGTGGTTCATGCACGGCAGGCAAGCGTGAGGACTTTGACCACTACCACGCCGTGTTGGCATGGGGGCTGGCGCAAGGCTTGCGGTTTCCCAGCCATGTGCAGGTGTTTCTTCAATACGGCACCACGGCTGTGCGGGACTACTGCGTGCAGCGTGGCTATGACGTGACTTTCCGCGCGTTGGGTGTGCGCATTCTGCAACCTTCCTGTGGGGCTTGTGCCAATTGCGGGCCGGGCTCTTCCACCGAGGCTGGGCAGGTGACAGTGAGTGCGATCAACCGCAATTTCCCCGGGCGTTCCGGCCCGGGTCAGGCGTGGCTGGCCAGCCCGCCCACGGTGATGGCCAGTGCGCTGGCGGGAGAGCTGGTGTCCTGGG
>VEQI01000218.1 GCA_018883305.1 Limnohabitans sp.
GTGGTGGACCGACACGGGCAGCTGGTGGGAATAGTGACGCGGTCGGATTTTTTCAAACAGGAACGGCAGGCTGCCCCGGCTGCCGACGAGGCGCTGACCGCTCCCCGCCTACTCCAACTGACGCAAGCGCCGGTGGGCGACATCATGACCCGCCGGGTGCGTGTGGTGCGCGAGGGCACTGCGCTGGTAGATCTGGTGCCGATGTTCAGCCAATATGGCCACCACCATCTGCCCGTGGTGGATGCGCACAACCATCTGGTGGGCATCCTGACCGAGTCAGACATGGTGCGCGCCCTGTTCAGCGCTGTGAAACCCGCTGAACAGGCCGCTTAGTAAAGATCATTGCTCGACGCCCAGCTGACCTCGGGACAGGGCCAGGTAACGCGGCTCAGGCCGCGTCTGTGGGCGGGTGGGTCCAGTTCCACAACTGCAGGGCCAGCGTATCCACGCCCTGCTTCTTGAGGGCGGAAAACAACTGCACCGTGCCGCCGCCGGCTTGCAACCGCGCGATGGACAAGGCCTTGGCGGCTTCCGTCTTGTTGAGCTTGTCGGCCTTGGTCAGCAGCAAGGTGAACTTCAGTCCCTCCTCCACGCGGGGGCGGATGACCTCCAGCAGGGTTTCATCCAGTTCGGTCAGTCCGTGGCGTGGATCACACAGCAGCACGATGCCCACCAGGTTGGTTCGACTCACCAGATAGTTAGCCATCACTTGCTGCCAGCGCAGCTTGTCCATTTTGGCGACCGCGGCGTAGCCGTAGCCAGGCAAATCCGCCAGCACGGTGTCCGTCTGGCCCTGCCGGCCCAGTGCAAAGAGGTTGATGTGCTGCGTCCGCCCTGGTGTTTTGGAGGCAAAGGCCAGGCGTTTTTGTTGCGTCAGGACATTGATGCAGGTGGACTTGCCCGCGTTGGATCGGCCGACAAAGGCAATTTCCGGCAGATCGTAGGTGGGCAGGTGATGCAGTTGGGCGGCCGTGGTGAGAAAGCGCGCGGTGTGCATCCAGCCCAGGGCCTGCTTGGCCGGATCGACCGCGGGAACGGGTGCATTGCCACGTGATGGTGCGCCATCAGCGGTGGAAGTCGTGACCGGGGTGTTGGCCTCGGAAGCAGGGGGCTGGCCAGTGGCCGGATCGGGGCGGGAGGGCATGAGGCAGGGGTTGTTGGGTTGGCGTCAGGGAGACCCCAGACCCATCATTGTAGAATCCCGGGGTTTTGCGCACCAACCTATTCATTGCCATGAAGCTGTTTGCCTCTTTGCTGATTGCCGCCTCCCTGGCCCTTCCTGCCCTGACCGTGCAGGCCAATGCCCCTCAGGCGGCCGCCAAACCCGACCTCGCCAAAGGCGAAGCCAGCTTTGGCCCCGTGTGCGCCTCCTGCCACGGCGCTGATGGCAATTCCGGCTCGCCGGCCAACCCCAAGTTGGCCCAGCAGCACCCCGAATACCTGGTGAAGCAGTTGCAGGAGTTCAAGTCCGGCAAGCGTGCCAATGCCATCATGAGTGGCATGGTGGCCAACCTGTCCGAACAAGACATGAAAAACATCGCTGCCTGGCTGGGCACCAAGCAAGCCAAGCCGGGTTTTGCCAAGGACAAGGAGCTGGTTTCTTTGGGTGAGCGCATTTACCGTGGTGGCATTGCAGAACGCAACATCGCGGCTTGCGCCGGCTGCCACAGCCCCAACGGTGCCGGCATCCCAGCGCAGTACCCCCGTCTGTCAGGCCAACACGCCGACTACACCGCCTCGCAGCTGGTGGCCTTCCGTGATGGTGTCCGCAAGAACAGCCTGCAGATGACGCAAGTGGCTGCCAAGCTGAATGATCGCGAAATTCGCGCTGTGGCTGACTACATCGCCGGCCTGCGCTGATTCCCGCACCGCGTTTCCCTCAAAACACCCGGCTGGCCCGGGTGTTTTGTTTTATGGCGACGCTTCAAAGCAGGGTTGCGCTCACAATGCACAGCGCACTTCCCTACGGAGCCCACATGATTCTTCGAACCCATGACGACGGTCGGCAACATCCCATCGCCAGCGAGATCACGCCGCGTGAGGTCTACCAGGGGCGACGGCAACTGTTGCAGACCCTGGCTGGGGGCGTGGCTGGCGTGGCGTTGGCCACCTGGGCTGCGCGCGACGCACGTGCCCAGATGGTGACACCGCCTAAAAAGCTCGCCCCCTTGCCGGGCGTCAAATCCCATGTCAGCGGTGCTGCGGTGATGGAAAAAATCACCAGTTACGAAGACGCCAGCACCTACAACAATTTCTACGAATTTGGCACCGACAAAGCTGATCCGGCACGCAACGCCCACACGCTCAAAACCAGTCCTTGGAGCGTGGAAATCGAGGGGCATGTCAAAAAACCCGGCCGCTGGGCGCTGGAAGACCTGCTCAAGCTGAGCCCCATGGAAGAACGCATCTACCGCATGCGTTGCGTGGAGGGCTGGTCGATGGTGATCCCCTGGGTGGGCTATTCCTTGTCCGAGTTGATCCGGCGTGTTGAACCGCTGGGCCATGCCAAGTTCGTGGAGTTTGTCTCCCTGGCAGATCCCAAGGTCATGCCGTACGTGCGTTCCCCTGTGTTGGACTGGCCCTATGTGGAAGGTTTGCGCATGGATAAGGCCATGCATCCGCTCACGTTGTTGACCTTTGGCATGTATGGCGAAGTGCTGCCCAACCAGAACGGCGCTCCGCTGAGACTGGTGGTGCCCTGGAAGTACGGTTTCAAGAACGCCAAGAGCCTGGTCAAAATCCGCTTCACCGACAAGCAGCCCGCCACCGCCTGGAACAAGGCGGCGGCTAACGAATACGGGTTCTACTCCAACGTGAACCCGCTGGTCGATCACCCACGCTGGAGTCAGGCCACCGAGCGACGCCTGGGCGAGGATGGCCTGCTCAGCAAGAAGCGCAAGACCCTCATGTTCAACGGCTACGAGGCCCAGGTGGGTCAGCTGTACGCCGGCATGGACCTGCGCAAGAACTACTGACACCATCATGGCCGGTGCCTGGTTGTTGCATCGCGCGGTACAACCGCTGGTGGTGGTGCTGTGCAGCCTGCCGGCCTGGCAGTTGTTGTTCAAGGCGGTGCTGGATCAACTGGGCCCCAATCCCGCTGAAGCGCTGATACGCGGCACTGGCGACTGGACCTTGCGCTGGTTGTGTGTGGTGCTGGCGGTGACACCGGTGCGCATTCTGTTCAAGTTGCCGGCGCTGGCGCGCTTGCGTCGCACCTTGGGGCTGACGGTGTTTGTTTACGCGTGCCTGCACCTGCTGTGCTATGCCTGGCTGGACATGGGCCTGGAATGGAGCGATATCGCTCACGATATCGCCAAACGGCCATTCATCCTGGTGGGGTTCGTGTCGTGGCTGGTGCTGTTGGTGCTGGCGGCCACGTCTTCACATGCGGCCGTGCGCTGGCTGGGCGGACGGCGCTGGCAGTGGTTGCACCGCGCGGTGTATCTGGTGGCCCCGTTGGCCATCCTGCACTTCTACTGGATGCGCGCGGGCAAGCAGAACTTCACGGACGTGTTCATGTACGCCCTCATCCTGGTCTTGTTGCTGGGCTGGCGCTTGCGGCGCAAGATACGCGGGTATTGAGGGCTGAGTTCAGAGACCAGCCTAAGTGAAGGTGCGGGGTCAGACCGGGAGCAGGCGCTCTTGCCGCATCTGGTCGGCCGTGTTCTCGCGCTGACGGATCACATGGGCGTGTGTGCCATCCACCAGAATTTCAGCAGGCCGGCCACGGGTGTTGTAGTTGCTGGACATGCTCATGCAATAGGCGCCAGTGGAGAGCACCGCCAGCAAGTCGCCAGGCTGTGCGTGCAAGCGGCGGTCACGGCCCAACCAGTCACCGCTTTCACACACCGGTCCCACCACGTCGTACACCAGGGGTGCAGCGCTGTCAGATCGGGGCGCCGTGAGTTCCACAATCTCGTGGTAAGCCTCATACATGGCGGGGCGCGGTAGGTCATTCATGGCCGCGTCAACGATGCAGAAATTTTTCTGTTCGCCGGGCTTGAGGTACTGCACCTCGGTCAGGCAGACGCCGGCGTTGCCCACCAGCGAACGTCCGGGTTCCAGCATGAGGGGGCGATGTCCATGGCCGCGTTCGTCCAGACGGTGCAGCAAACGGGCCCACAGTGCATCGGCGGCGGGGGGCGTGTCGCCCTGGTAGTTGATGCCCAGGCCACCGCCGAAATCAATGTGCTGCAGCGCAATGCCGGCTTTCTCGATGGCTTCCACCAGATCCAGCACACGGTCCAGTGCATCCAGATACGGCCCCATGCTGGTGATTTGCGAACCGATGTGGCAATCGATGCCCACCACCTTCAAACCGGCCAGGCCGGCCGCACGCTGATAGACCGCCACCGCACGCTCGTGCGCAATGCCGAATTTGTTGCCCTTCAGACCGGTGGAGATGTAGGGGTGGGTCTGGGCGTCCACATTGGGGTTCACGCGCAGGCTCACGGGGGCACGCACGCCCACCTCGCGCGCCACGGCATCCAGCACGTCCAACTCGGCTTCGCTTTCCACGTTGAAGCACTCAATGCCGATCTGCAAGGCGCGGCGCATCTCGGCGCGGGTCTTGCCCACGCCAGAAAAAATCACCTTGGCCGGATCACCCCCGGCGGCGATCACCCGTTCCAGCTCGCCCCCTGACACAATGTCAAAACCGCATCCGGCCTGTGCAAACACCTGCAGCACCGCCAGCGAGCTGTTGGCTTTCATGGCGTAGTGGACATGCGCTTGCCGCCCGGCCAGGCCGCGCTGATACGCTGCCAGCGCCGCCAGCATGGCTGCCTTGGAATACACAAACAGGGGCGTGCCATGTTGTCGAGCCAACTCGGACAAGCGCACCTCCTCAAGGAAAAGCTCGCCCTCACGGTAGGCCAAAAACGGAGCGCCGGGCAGGAGGGACTGGGTCATGGGGATTCTGTGGACTTGCGCGAGGGCAGCGAGGGCGTGAGGATTTGAGGCAGGCTGGCGCGGTCCTGGGCAGCGGGTTCGGTGGGCAGATACAGCGCACCGCGCTGTCCACAGGCCACCAAACCCGAGGCCATGCTGCCCGCAAGGGCAAGGGCCGTGACTAGAATGCGCGCGATCATCTGGAAATTGTATCCAGCCCCTTGTCTCACTCCTGAATCTCGGCGCACGACACGTGCCCGCCACAACGCATGACCGATCTTGAATTCCTGGACCGCGCGGAAGCCCTGCTGCGTGCACTTGAACAGCAATGCGATCGCATCAACGATGACACAGAGGCTGACATCGACAACCAGCGCGTGGGCGGCATGATCACACTGACGTTTGCCAACCGCAGCCAGATCATCGTGAATCTGCAAAAGCCTTTGCAGGAAGTGTGGCTGGCCGCCCGATCCGGCGGCTACCACTACCGTTTTGATGGCCAGCAGTGGATGGATACCAAGGGGCAGGGGGAATTCTGGGCGCAACTCAGTCGCGATGTCAGTGCCCAGGCCGGCTTGCCGCTGGACCTCAGTTCTTGAACAGATCGAGGATCTTGCGCTTCTCTTCAGACGCAGGCAACTCACCGCCGCCACTCTTGCCGTCCAGCCCCAGGTTGGTCACGCCCGAGTTGCGCGGAAATTCGCGGAAGTACCACTCGCCACTTTCATTGGTGACGCCGCTGGGCGCGGTCATCTCCTGCACGGGCACGCCCTTGAGCGCGTGCTGCATGTAGCTGATCCACACCGGCAGGCTCAAACCCCCGCCCGTTTCACGTTCGCCCAGTTTGCGCGGCGTATCGTAGCCAATCCAGGTCACGGCCGTGAGGGTGGGCTGGTAGCCTGCAAACCAGGCGTCCATGGAGTCATTGGTGGTACCGGTCTTGCCGTACAAATCCGGCCGCTTGAGGGTGGCCTGGGCCTTGGCGGCCGTGCCTGAGCGGGTCACTTCCTGCAACAGGCTGGACATGAGGAAAGCATTGCGTGGCTCGATGGCGCGCGCCGACTCCTCTTGTTCGATGGGCGTGTATTGCGACAACACCTTGCCCATGGCGTCGGTGACCTTGGCAATCAGGTAGGGGTTCACG
>VEQI01000460.1 GCA_018883305.1 Limnohabitans sp.
GCATTGCTCTACCCCTTGCACTTGCCCGCAGGCGAAGCCAGCGTGCTCATGCTGGGCTGGGTGCTGATCTGGGCTCTGCTGAGCCGATTTCAGCCCGAGCGTCAGTTTTGGCACGATGTCTGGGCGGGAACTCGACTCGTGCACGTGCCACCCCGACCTTGAAGGCCACCTCACCCTGCTGAACCCGCGTTCAGGCCGTTGTCATTCAAGCCAGCGAGAATCCGCGCATGGACCCCCAACAAGTCAACCCTCAAAAACAGCGACGCGGACTGAACCGAATCCTCCATGCCACGGGCTATTCCGTGCAGGGGCTTAGAGCCGCCTGGCATGAAACGGCTTTTCGACAGGAGTTTTTACTCTCCCTGGTGTTGTTCCCGCTGGGACTGTGGCTGGCTCAAGACTGGGTGGAGGCTGCCCTGTTGCTTGGCTCTTTGCTGCTGGTGCTGATCGTCGAGTTGCTCAACACCGGCATTGAATCCGCCATCGACCGCATCGGCCCCGAGTGGCACGACCTGTCCAAGCGCGCCAAGGACATGGGCAGTGCGGCCGTCTTGCTCAGCCTGTTGCTTTGCCTGGGCGTCTGGGCGGCCGCCCTGTGGGCCAACGTCCTGTCATGAAACCGCTTTTTTCACTGTGCGTGTACTGCGGTTCTCGCCCGGGCGTGGATGAGCGCTACGCCCAGGCGGCACGGGACGTCGGGCACTGGATCGGTCAACACAGCGGCCAGCTGGTGTATGGTGGTGGTCAAAATGGGCTGATGGGTATCGTGGCTGATGCCACTCACGCCGCGGGTGGCTCGGTGGTGGGCATCATTCCGCAGTTCATGGTGGAGCGTGAATGGGCCCGCCCGAGTTGCGATGAGCTTCACATTGTGGGCACCATGCATGAGCGCAAGCAAATGATGGTGGACCGGGCCGATGCTTTTTTGGCCCTGCCTGGCGGCATCGGCACCTTCGAGGAATTTTTTGAAGCCTGGACCTGGCGTCAGCTGGGTTACCACGACAAGCCCGTGGGCTTGCTCAACCTGGCTGGGTATTACGACGACTTGCTGCGCTTCTTGCAAGGCAGCGTATCAGCCGGCTTCATGAACGATACGCACCTGGGCCTGATCACCCCAGGGGACCAGGTGGTGCCTTTGCTGGAGACACTGGTGCAAGCGGCGGGCTTTTCCACCGCAGCGCATACGCGGGAGCTCTGAGCCGCCCTTAGATGGCGGTGTCGTCGAGTTCGCCGGTACGGATGCGCACCACGCGCTCCACTGGCGTGATGAAGATCTTGCCATCACCGATCTTGCCGGTGCGCGCAGCACGCACAATGGCCTCTACGCAGTTATCCACATCAGAAGACTTGACTACCACCTCGACCTTCACCTTGGGTAAAAAATCGACCACGTACTCAGCACCACGGTAGAGCTC
>VEQI01000219.1 GCA_018883305.1 Limnohabitans sp.
GTACAACCCGCAGCAGAACGCTCGGCCGACGCGTCAGACAACTCAAACGCTTGCTCGACTTTCAGGTCTGGCAAACCTTCGATTTCCAGAATACGGCCCGAGAACGCGTTGATCTTGCCGGCCTTGGCCACGGTCAGCAGACCGGCTTTGATGGCGTACAGGGGAATGGCGTGCACCAGGTCGCGCAGGGTGATGCCGGGCTGCATCTGGCCCTTGAAGCGCACCAGCACGGATTCCGGCATGTCCAGCGGCATCACGCCCGTGGCAGCGCCAAAGGCCACCAGACCGGAGCCGGCGGGGAAGGAGATGCCGATCGGGAAACGGGTATGCGAGTCACCACCGGTGCCCACGGTGTCAGGCAGCAGCAGGCGGTTGAGCCAGCTGTGGATCACGCCGTCGCCCGGTCGCAGGGCCACGCCGCCGCGGTTGCTGATGAAGGCGGGCAGTTCGTGGTGCATCTTCACGTCCACCGCCTTGGGGTAGGCGGCGGTGTGGCAGAAGGACTGCATCACCATGTCAGCGCTGAAGCCCAGACAGGCCAGGTCTTTCAACTCGTCGCGGGTCATCGGGCCGGTGGTGTCTTGTGAGCCCACGGTGGTCATCTTGGGTTCGCAATAGGTGCCCGGGCGGATACCCTGTCCTTCGGGCAGACCGCAGGCACGACCCACCATTTTCTGCGCCAAGGTGAAGCCCTTGCCGCTGTCCTTCGGAGCCTTGGGCAGGCGGAAGAGGGTGGAGGCAGGCAGGCCCAGGAATTCGCGGGCCTTTCCGGTCAGGCTGCGGCCAATGATCAGGTTGATACGGCCACCGGCGCGCACCTCATCAAACAGCACTTCGCTCTTGAGCTGGAATTCGACCACGGTCTGACCACCCTTGGTGATCTTGCCGTCATAAGGCAGCACTTCGATCACATCGCCCATTTCGAGTTTGGACACGTCCACTTCAATGGGCAGTGAGCCAGAGTCTTCCTGTGTGTTGTAGAAGATGGGGGCAATCTTGCCGCCCAACGTGACGCCACCGAAACGCTTGTTCGGCACGAACGGAATGTCCTGGCCGGTGGCCCAGATCACGCTGTTGGTCGCGGACTTGCGGGAAGAACCGGTACCCACCACGTCACCCACATAGGCCACCAGATGCCCCTTTTTCTTCAGGTCCTCGATGAACTGGATGGGGCCGCGCTTGCCGTCTTCTTCGGGCTTGAAGGCCGCATCAGGACGGGTGTTCTTGAGCATGGCCAGGTAGTGCATCGGGATGTCCGGGCGGCTCCAGGCGTCGGGCGCAGGCGAGAGGTCGTCGGTGTTGGTTTCGCCGGGCACCTTGAACACCGTGACGGTGATGCTCTTGGGCACTTCGGGACGGCTGGTGAACCACTCGGCATCAGCCCAGCTTTGAATGACTTCCTTGGCCTTGGCATTGCCGGCCTTGGCTTTGTCGGCCACGTCATGAAAGGCATCAAACATCAGCAGGGTTTTCTTCAAGCCTTCAGCAGCCACGCCAGCAACTTCCTTGTCGTCCAGCAGGTCGATCAGGGGCTTGACGTTGTAGCCGCCCACCATGGTGCCGAGCAGCTCGGTGGCCTTGGCCTTGCTGATCAGCGCCACCGTGACGTCACCATGTGCCACGGCGGACAGGAAGGAGGCCTTCACCTTGGCAGCGTCATCCACGCCCGGGGGCACGCGGTGGGTGATGAGATCCACCAGGAAATTTTCCTCGCCCTTGGGCGGGTTCTTGATCAGCTCGATGACATCGGCCACTTGCTGGGCCGTCAATGGCAGCGGCGGGATACCGAGGGCGGCGCGCTCGGCCACATGGTCACGGTAGGCTTTCAACATGGGTCACTCTCCTGTGGGTGGAAATACAACAATCATTGACGCGCCACGTCACGTCCGCCTTCCAGCAGATTGATCGGTGGTGCGAGTTTCATGGCTTGAGCCACGGCCGCCTGGGCCGGGCTCTGACATTCATCGGCCAGGCGTTGGCCGAGTTGGCTGTTCATCAACATGGATTTGTTGGACAGCTGGATCCAGACGGCGCCCTTTTGGGCGTCTTCCAGGCGCAATGCGCCGGTTTTGGACACCACGGGTGTCAGGTGGTAGGTCTGGCGCTGATGGTGCATGTAGAAACGACCGGGTGACTTCTCATCGTTGGTGATGATCACCGTCTGGCCCAGCTCGCACTTCATCTGCCCCAGATGCACCTGCTCGGCCACGGCCACCAGCTCGGGCTCCAGCGGCGGCAGCACCTCGGCGGCTGCCAACGGCGCAGCAGCGGGTTTTTTGGCGGTATCGTGACGCGCCTTATGGACGGCGGGTTTGGCTGGCGCAGTGGCGCGTGAACGGGAAGTGTCGGCGGGGGTTGCAGACCCAGACTGGGCCAGCACACTGCCAGCGGTCAGACACAACAGTCCACACACCCAAGCTTGACTGATCATGCACTTCATCGTCCGACTCCTAGGCTACCTGGAAAAAGCCCCGGACTTCGCTGGGCAGCGGACGTCCAGTGTTAAAGGCGCGTTGTAACACTTGCCAGAAAAACCGGTAGCTGGCGCGGTCATGCAACTGCCCCTGGTGGCTGATTGGCGCCCATTGAGCGTCAATTGCAGCCAGCAGGATAGCACTGGCCTGCTCAATGGCCTGCGCGTCAGGCGCCATGGCTTCCAGGATGGGGCGAATTTGCGCCGGATGGATGCTCCACATGCGCGTGTAGCCCAGTTCACGGGCAGCACGCTCGGCGGCATGACGCATGGCCTGGGTGTCGCTGAACTCCGTCACCACGCAATGCGAGGGCACCTTCCCATGTGCGTGGCAGGCACTGGCAATCTCCAGCTTGGCGCGCACCACCAGCGGATGCGTGAACTGGCCCGCCACGCCCATGCCGCTGGCCGGAATGGCGCCCGCATGGGCAGAGACAAAGTCCATCAGGCCAAAGCTGATGGATTGCACTCGCGGATGAGCGGCAATGTCAAAGGCACGATGCACGGCCGCGGGCGATTCCACCAGGACATGCAGCGGCAGCTCCGGATGCCCGGCGCGGTCCAGCGCCGACGCCGCCACAGCCACATCGGCCGGTGACTCAACCTTGGGAATCATCACATGACGCAAGCGCCCACCGGCCTTGCCGACAATCGCCGCCACATCCGACTCGAAGCAAGGGTGATCGACCGGATGCACACGCACGGCCACGTGCGCAGCCGGATCAGCTTGCAAGGCCAATTCGGTGACCAGCGCGGCGTGCTCGGACTCACCGCCCACCGGGGCGCCGTCCTCGCAATCCAGGGTGACATCAAACACGCAAGTGCCGAACTCCTGCTGCATCTCGGCCTGCAATTGCAGACTTTTACGCATTCGGACTTCAACGCCACTGTAGTGATCACAGACCGGCAGACTCACTGCCCCGGCCTGTGCACCCAGCAGAACCTCGCGTGGATGGGTCATGTGCGGACTGTTCAGACCAGGTGGGCCACACCAGCCTGCTCTTCCTGCAGCTCTTTCAGGGTCTTGTTGATGCAAGTCTGGCTGAATTCGTCAATGGCCAGGCCTTCCACCACTTTGTACTCGCCGCCTTCGCAGGTAACGGGGAAGCCAAACATGACATCCTTGGGGATGCCGTACCAGCCTTGCGACGGAATGCCCATGGTGACCCACTTGCCTTGGGTGCCCAGGGTCCAGTCACGCATGTGGTCAATGGCAGCGTTGGCAGCCGATGCGGCTGAAGACAGACCACGCGCCTCAATGATGGCAGCACCGCGCTTGCCCACGGTGGGCAGGAACACGTTGGCGTTCCACTCCTGGTCGTTGATCATGGCCTTGACGGATTCGCCCTTGATGGTGGCGAAGCGGTAGTCGGCGTACATGGTGGGCGAGTGGTTGCCCCACACGCACAGTTTTTCAATGTCGGCCACGGCCTTGCCGGTCTTGGCGGCAATTTGGGAGGCCGCGCGGTTGTGGTCCAGGCGCAGCATGGCGGTGAAGTTCTTGGCAGGCAGATCAGGGGCCGACTTCATGGCGATGTAAGCGTTGGTGTTGGCGGGGTTGCCCACCACCAGCACCTTGACGTTGCGCGAGGCCACGGCGTTCAGGGCCTTGCCCTGGGCGGTGAAGATGGCACCGTTGATGGCCAGCAGCTCGGCACGCTCCATGCCCGGACCACGGGGACGCGAACCCACGAGCAGGGCGTAGTCCACGTCCTTGAAAGCGGTCATCGGGTCAGAGTGGGCTTCCATGCCGGCCAGCAGCGGGAAAGCGCAGTCGTCCAGCTCCATCATCACGCCCTTGAGGGCTTTCTGGGCCTTCTCGTCCGGAATTTCGAGCAGTTGAAGAATGACGGGCTGGTCCTTGCCCAGCATTTCGCCGGAAGCAATGCGAAACAGCAGGGCGTAACCGATTTGACCGGCGGCACCGGTGACGGCGACGCGAACAGGCTTCTTGCTCATGTAAAAACTCCAGTGAGGAATGAAAAAAGTGGGAAGACAGCAAAACGGCAGAGTTTACCCTCGAAAACCCTGAGATTCCATGTCTTATGTCTTATAGAAGATATGATGTCGAGTTGACGTCGACCTGACGCACCCTACGGCCCCAACCGTCGACCCACTGTCCATTCATGGCCTCTACCCCTGTCTTTCAAAGCGAATCCTCTCCCTCGAGCGATTTCTCATCGTTCCAGGCAGCAGTGCCCGCTTTCAGCCCGCTGTACCAACAGATCAAAGGCCTCATCCTGCAAAGCCTGCAATCCGGCGAGTGGAAACCCGGCGAGGCCATTCCCAGTGAAATGGACCTGGCAGCGCGCTACCGGGTCAGCCAGGGCACGGTGCGCAAGGCCATTGACGAGTTGTCCACCGAGAATTTGCTGACCCGCCGCCAAGGCAAAGGCACCTTTGTGACAACCCATGCCGAGGAGCAAGTTCAATACCGCTTCCTCAAATTGGTGCCGGATGGCCGTGACATGCCGGCCCAGGAGTCGGCGCAGCGCACCATCATTGACTGCAAGCGGGTACGTGCGGGGGCTGATGTGTCCCGCGCCCTGCGATTGCGCAGCGGCGAGCCTGTGCTGCACGTGCGCCGAGTGCTCAGCTACGCCGGCGTGCCTACCATTCTGGAGGATCTGTGGCTGCCCGGCGCCCCCTTCAAAGGGCTGACCGCCGAGCGGTTACGTGCCCACCGCGGCGCCATGTATGCCCTGTTCGAGACCGAATTTGGGGTACGCATGGTCCGGGCCGATGAACAAATAAGGGCCGTCCACCCCGACGAGGAGCAAGCCCGCTGGCTGGAAGTCAGCGGCAACACCCCCTTGCTGAGCGTAGAGCGCATTGCCTACACCTATCATGACGTCCCCATGGAGTGGCGTCGAGGCCTGTACCGAACCGACACGCGTCACTATCGCAACACCCTGAGCTGACCCAAATAGTGAAACCCTCACGTCAGGTTTTGCGGTTGCAATAGAATTTTGCGCGTTACCTGCGTCAACCCTTGGTGCGTCCTCGTGCCTGCAGGTGCATCCCAGAAAGACCTCTACATGACAGAACTTGCCAAGAAGCGGCCCGAATTCCGCAACATCAACGCCCTGAAGGACTTGCCGACTTATCGGCTGCCGGCGGCCGGGATTGTCTCGATCCTGCACCGCATCAGCGGCTTCATCATGTTCCTGATGCTACCCTTCATCATCTGGCTCTTTGACACCTCGGTGTCCTCCGAGTACTCCTTTGCCCGCTTCAAGGCCGCCTTCAACATCGGCCTGGGCGTGTTTCCCGGTTGGTTCATCAAACTGGTGGCGCTGGGCCTGATCTGGGCTTACCTGCACCACCTGATCGCCGGCATGCGCCACGTCTACATGGACGTGCACCACGCCGTGAGCAAGGAATTCGGTCGTTCGTCCGCCATCGTCACCCTGGTGATCAGCGTGGGCCTGACCGTGGTGCTGGGCGCCAAGCTGTTTGGCCTGTACTGAATCTGAGCGACACGCATTGGCGC